>NZ_JAYWVC010000229.1:0-11946 GCF_036281785.1 Streptomyces chiangmaiensis
AGTCGAGGTCGACCATGTTGCCGGCCTCTTTCGCGGCGGTGGTGCCCGTGTTCATCGCCACACCGACATCGGCCTGCGCGAGGGCGGGGGCGTCGTTGGTGCCGTCGCCGGTCATCGCGACCAGCTTTCCGCCCTCCTGCTCGGCCTTTATCAGCTGCATCTTCCTGTCCGGGGTCGCCTCCGCCAGGTAGTCGTCCACGCCCGCCTCCTGGGCGATCGCGGCAGCGGTCAGCGGGTTGTCACCGGTGATCATCACGGTGCGGATACCGATGGCGCGCAACTCGGCGAACCGCTCGGCGATGCCCTGCTTGACCACGTCCTTGAGTTCGATCACGCCGAGCACCTCGGGGCCGTCGGCGACCACCAGGGGGGTGGCGCCGGCCTTGGCGACCCGCTCGACGATGGAGTCCAGCTCCGGCGGCAGGGTTCCGCCCTGCTCGCCGACCCAGCGCTTGACAGCGTCCGCGGCACCCTTACGGATGCGCCGCTCGGCGATGTCCAGGCCGGACATCCGGGTGGTCGCGGTGAACGGGACGAACGTGTGGGACGGGCCCAGGTCACGCTCGCGCAGGCCGCAGCGTTCCTTCGCGAGGACGACGATGGATCGTCCTTCCGGGGTCTCGTCGGCCAGCGACGCCAGTTGCGCCGCCTCGGCCAGGTCGGCCTCGTTGTGATCGCCGACGGGGTGGAACGCGGATGCCATCCGGTTGCCGAGGGTGATGGTGCCGGTCTTGTCCAGCAGCAGCGTCTGTACGTCGCCGGCGGCCTCGACGGCGCGGCCGCTCATCGCGAGCACGTTGCGCTGGACCAGCCGGTCCATGCCGGCGATACCGATCGCGGACAGCAGCGCACCGATCGTGGTCGGGATCAGGCAGACCAGCAGCGCGATGAGGATGACCACCGACACCTCGGCGCCGAAGAAGCCGGCCATCGGCTGCAGCGTGACCACGACCGGGATGAAGATGATCGTGAGTGCGGCGAGCAGGATCGCCAGCGCGATCTCGTTCGGGGTCTTCTGCCGCTTGGCCCCTTCGACCAGGCGGATCATCCGGTCCAGGAACGTCTGCCCCGGCTCGGCGGTGATACGCACGACGATCCGGTCCGAGAGCACTCGCGTTCCACCGGTGACCGCGGAGCGGTCGCCACCGGACTCGCGGATCGTCGGGGCGGACTCGCCGGTGATCGCCGACTCGTCGACCGACGCAGCGCCCTCGGTGATCTCGCCGTCGGAGGGGATGACGTCCCCGGCCTCGCACACCACGACATCGCCCGTACTCAGGTCCCCGGCCGCGACGCGCTCCTCGGTGCCGTCGGCCGCCAGCCGGCGCGCGTCGGTCTCGGTGCGGGTGCGGCGCAGGGTGTCGGCCTGCGCCTTGCCGCGGCCCTCGGCCATCGCCTCGGCGAAGTTGGCGAACAGCACCGTCAGCGCCAGCCATACCGTCACCAGCCAGGTGAACACGCTGGGGTGGGCGATCGACTCGATCAGGGTGACCACGGTGCCGATCAGCACCACGAACATGACCGGGTTCTTGATCTGCACGCGTGGGTCGAGCTTGCGGACCGAGTCCACCGCGGCCTGCCGCAGGATCTGTCGGTCGAACAGACTGCGCCGGTTCACCACACCGCGCGGCCCGTCGGGCACACCTGGCCCCGCGGCCGACTTGTCAAGGACATCAACGTCCTGCATCACAGCATTCCTTTCCACACGCGCAATGACCGCGGTGACAGGGGGTTTACGCATTCAGCACGCACCGGATTCGCTCGCATCAGAAGAATCCGTGGCTCACCTGCTCGACCAGCGGCCCGAGAGCCAGAGCCGGGAGGAAGGTCAGCGCGCCCACGATGAGGACCACACCGGTGAGCAGGCCCACGAACATCGGCCTGTCGGTGCGGAAGGTCCCGAGCCCCGCGGCCACGGGCTTCTTCGCGGCCAGACTGCCGGCCAGCGCCAGCACCGGGATGATCATGCCGAACCTACCCAGCAGCAGCCCGATGGTGCCGGTGATGTTGTAGAAGGGGGTGTTCGCGCTGAGTCCGCCGAACCCGGAACCGTTGTTGTTGGTCTGCGACGTGTAGGCGTAGAGGATCTCGGAGAACCCGTGCGGCCCGGCATTGAGCGGCCCGGCCCGTCCGACGCCTATGGCGGCCGCGATCGCGGTCAGCACCAGCACCGTGATCGGCATGACCAGCACACCGAGGGCCGCGAGTTTCACTTCCTTGCCCTGGATCTTCTTGCCCAGGTACTCCGGTGTCCGCCCGACCATCAGGCCGCCGATGAACACCGTGATCACCGCGAACAGCAGAATGCCGTACAGGCCGGTCCCGACACCGCCGGGGCTGACCTCGCCGAGCATCATGCCGGTCAGCATCGCGAACCCGCCGATCGGCGTGTACGAGTCCGCCGCCGAGTCCACCGATCCCGTCGAGGTCTGCGTCGAGGTCACGTTGTAGAGCGACGAGGACAGCACCCCGAACCGGGTCTCCTTGCCCTCCATGTTTCCGATGCCGGCGTCGCTGAGACCGGCAGCGGCCATCGCCGGGCTGCCCTGGTGCTCGGCCACCGCGGCCATCGTCAGCCAGCCGGCGAACAGCACCGTCATAACGGCGAGGATCGCCAGGCCCTGGCGGGTGCTGAACACCATCTTGCCGAACACGTAGGTGAACGCGACCGGGATGCACAGGATCAGCAGAATGGACAGCAGGTTCGTCAGACCGGTCGGATTCTCCAGTGGGTTGGCACCGTTGGCGTTGAAGAAGCCGCCGCCGTTCGTGCCGAGCTGCTTGATGACCTCCTGCGAGGCCATCGGGCCGCGGCCCAGCACCTGGCTGACACCGTTCAGCTCGTTGTGCACCGGCGCCACGCCCGCCAGCGTCTCCACTGCGCCCTGCCCGATGAACACGATCGCCGCCACGAACGCGATCGGCAGCAGCACGTAGATCGTGCCGCGGACGAGGTCGACCCAGAAGTTGCCGATCGTCGGCGACCCCTTACGGGCGAAACCGCGCACCAGCGCGATCGCCACCGCCATACCAACCGCGCCGGACAGGAAGTTCTGTACCGCCAGCGAGCCCATCTGCGACAGATAGGACATGGTCGTCTCACCCGAGTACGACTGCCAGTTCGTGTTGGTCACGAACGACACCGATGTGTTCCACGCCGTGTCCGCCCGCACCGCACCGAAGTGCTGCGGGTTGAACGGGAGAGACCCCTGAAGCCGGAAGATGCCGTAGGTGACCAGCAGCGCCACGGCGCTGAAGCCGACCACCGACGCGGCATAGCGCTGCCACGTCTGCTCCGACTCCGGTGACACCCGCAGCGCACGGTAGATCGGCCGCTCCAGCCACGTCATCCAGCGCGAGCGGCCCTCGTACACCGCGACCATGTACGAGCCCAGGAACCGCCAACACAGCCCCAGGACAACGACCATCACGACAATGGTCCATGCGAACGCCATCAGAATCGCTCCGCCTTGAACAGCGCCACGCCCAAATAGACGAACATGACGAACGACAAAACCAACAGCAGGACGTCAGTCACGCTCACACTCGCTCCAAGGACCAGATCAGGCCGAGCATTGCGGCCAGGAAACCGACGATTCCGATCACAACCCAGATATCTGCCACGGATGCAGCGTGGCTCCGCCCTCGGTAGCCGCGCGGTGAAAGCACCGGCCCGGCAGGTGGAAAAAGAGTGAACGGGCTGAAGGGGCTGCCGGAGGCGGTCGGGGTGGCGTGGCCTCGACAGTGCGGCCGCACAGGTGGTTGTGACGCCGTGGGACCCAGCGGCTCCCCGCCACGGTCCGGGCCGCGGCGATGGCGCAGTGTGGGATGAGGCGCACCGTGCCTGCGGCGGACGACGCCCGTGGCAACGCACCGTGGAGGAGGACCATGGCCGCTCAGATCCCGAAAGCCGGTCGCCCGCGCAGCGAACCGGCGCGGCGCGCCGTCCTGAGCGCGTGCGGCGAACTTCTGCAGCAGGGGGGCCTGCGCGCGGCGACGACCGACCGGATCGCCGCCCGAAGCGGCGTGAGCAAGGCGACGATCTACAAGTGGTGGCCGAACAAGTACGCGGTCGCCCTTGAGGCCTTCCTGTCGCAGATGGATGCCGAGTCACCGGACCCGGACACCGGCTCGGCGGCCGAGGACTTCCGGCTCACGGTGCGCGGCATGATGCGGTTCTACGCGAGCCCGATCGGGCGGATCTTCGCGCAACTGCTGGCGGAGTCGCAGAATGGCCCCAAGGTGGCCTCGGAGCTGGCCCGGCAGCTCGTCACCTCTCGGCGGGGCCTGGTGCGGGCGATTTGGGATCGCGGCGTCCAGCGGGGCGAACTGCGCGCCGATGTCGACCCGGATGTCGCTCTCGACCTCTTCTTCGGTCCGTTGGTGTACCGGCTGATGGCCGGGCACGCGCCATTGGACGAGAAGGCGGCGGACGAAGTGGTCCGTGTGGCGCTCTGCGGTCTGGCCCGGTGACCCGTACAAACCGGTGTAAAAGTCAGATCAGCCACCCTAACGGGAATTCCACCCATCCCTCAGCCGTTGAAACCCGTGGAAAACGAAACGTTCAGTTTCACCACAAGGAAGGTGCGCACCACCACCACGAAAGGAGATCGACGTCATGGCCCTGGCGGTCTACGAGGTCGACGTTCCCACGACGAACGGCAACGGACGCCGCGGAGTACACATCTTCACCGGTCAGGCCGACAGCCCAGCGAGCGCTCTGCGCCACGCGCAAGAGGTCCATGCCGCCGCGGTCGCCGCACAGCGGTCCGGACTCGAAGTCCCCCGCATGCAGCCGGACGGCTGGGGGGCTCGCGGCACACGGCCCGGCTGGGAGCCCGACTGGTCTGCCGCGACCGCCGGCCGCTGGAGCGTCCCGCAGAGCTTTGTGCGCGTCTGCGACGTGGAAGCGTGACTCCGCACGCGAGGCGGCCGTCCGTCCTGCGCCGGCCTCGCTCCCCGCGCATGCACCTGCCTTGTCCACCCGGTGCATGCGCCCCAGGACGTGCGCCTTCCCGCTGCCGGGAGGCAGGGCACCCGGTGACACACCAGCCGGTGCGCGGCCGATTCGAGGCCACGGCCCGGCCGTCGTGGGCGGACAGGTGCCGGGAACCGTAGTCGACACCGGAGCCGCTGCCCGCCTCAAAGGGCGAGCGGGATGGCGGCGGCGACGCCGCCGACCCCCAGGGCGAAGGCGGCTGCGGCCCAGCCACCCGCGCCCCACCGGAAGAACCGGTCGAGGGCCAGTCGGCCGGGACCGGTGGCGGCGATCGCGAGGGCGACAACGGCGATGCCGACGTTGTACTCGACCCCGCCGTCCCTGTCCCACAGACCATGTGCAGCGGTGACGGACACCATGGCGTTGATCATCACGCCGATGAGGGCCGCGGCCGCGAGCGGGGTGAACAGTCCCGAAGCAAGCCCGAGGCCGCCGAGGAACTCGGAGAGTCCGGCTATCGCGGCGTAGAGCTCTCCCGGGTGGTAGCCGAGGGCCGCGAATCCCTTGCCGGTACCCGTCAGGCCCCGACCACCGAAGAGACCGAAGAGCTTCTGGGCACCGTGTCCGGCCATCAGCAGGCCGAAGGTGAGCCGGATGAGCAGGAGGCCCCAGTCGCCGGCGAATGCCCATGGCCCAGCGGTGTACCGCGCTGCCCGTTCCGTCGGAGCCGACAGCCGGTCCGAGCTCTGCTTCCCCATCTGAATGCCCCGCTCGGGACGACGCGGAGACGGGTGCTGACCCCCTGCCTGAAAAGGCACCGAACGACCGGTCGGCGGTGAGCGCCTGCATGTCATGACGGAACGCGGACCGCCCCCGTCCAGCTTTCCTCAAGAGGAGCGATCTTGCACGTCGGCGCCCCTCGACCTCGGGATGTCATCAACGCGGCCGGCTTCGAAGCTGCGGGTTTCTCCGATTCTGGGCGGAGCAGAGCCCGACTGGGGTCAACTCGCCGACGGCTGCTCGAACGCGGCAATCAGGCGGCCCAGATCCTGACGCCGGGAGGCGGCCGGCCACACGGCCCACGTCCGACGGACGATGGGATGCCCGACCAGCGGTGACCACGCCACATTGTCGTGCAGCAGCTGCGGCCAGTCCGGCGGAGCCAGCGCAAAGGCCCGTCCCGCGCTGACGGCCGCCAGTTTCACTTCCGCGATCAGCCGTTGTCCTGCCGGCGCCTGCGCTCCCAGGTCCACCCCGTGGCTGCGCAGGATCGCGGTCAACTCGTCGTACCAGGCAGGACTGTCCGCACGGGGAAAGGACAGCCACTCGAGACCGGCCAACGCATCGAGCGGGATTCCTTCCGGTCCGGACAGCTCGGCCGCCTGCGGCGCGGACAGCAGCACGCCGAGCTCTTCCCTGTTGACCAGCATCGCGTCGAACTTCTGCCCGATCGGACGCTCACGTAGCAATCCCACATCGAGCTCGCCGGCGTGCAGTGCGGACAGCTGCTCGGTCGTGGAGAGATGCCGGGCCTGCACCCGGGTGTCCGGAAAGGCCTCGGCCAGCTCCGCGAGGGCAGGATTCAGCAGGCGCGAAGGAAACTCCAGCGGAATGCCGATCCGCAGCACCCCGCCGCCTCCGCCCGTGAACCGGGCCATCCTCCGCAGCGCCTGATCATGCCGGGCGAGGACCGCACGAGCCTCAGCAAGCAGGGCCGCGCCCGCGTCGGTGGCCCGCACACCGGTGCTGCTGCGCACCAGCAGCTTCACCCGCAACTGCCGCTCCAGACCACTGACCGTCTGGGACAGCGCCGGCTGGCTGACGTGCAACCGCCGAGCCGCGGCCGAGAAGCCACCCTCCTCGACCACCGCCACAAAGGCATGCAACTCCCGCAACTCCATGCACCCATCGCCTCACGGCAGCGGTCACTCGAGCCATCAGGCCAGAAGCTTCCCTTATATCCCTTATCGGGATAATGAATGGTCTTATGGCCATGAATTCACAGATCGTCGAGGTTATACCCGGCACCAGAGGGGGTAATCGGGTGCCCTGCAGTGGTCGCCTGCGGTCCATCGACGTCGGCGGGTACGCCGGGCGGGGCAGTTCGCCTGTCGGGTGCGCCCACAAAGGAGCAGCGGGTGCGCCCACAAAGGAGCAGGATGCAGCGCTGGCCGCCGTTGGCTACGAACGGGCCGCCCACCGCATGGCGGGGGTACTGGTGGGTTGCCCTGTGGTCCGTTCCGATCGTGGCCGTCCCTGTGGCCGACTGGTTCCTCCCGCCTGACATCCATCTCGCCTACCTGCTCGTGGTCCCGCTCGCGCTCTCCACCGCGTTCGCCGACACACGCCGCACGGCCGTTCTTGCCGCACTCGCTGTCGCGGCCCTCATCGCCGCGGGAGCCGAGCGACATGCGCTGACCACCGAGAACGTGCTCGTCCAGTTGCTGTCCTTGGTGCTGTTCTCGCTGTTGCTCCTGCTCGTCACCAGGTTGCGAGAGCAGCAGCAGCGCCAGCTGGCCGGGGTACGCCGGGTGTCGGAGGCCACACAGGCCGTTCTGATGCGCCCGCTGCCGCGGCGCGCAGGTCCGGTGTCCCTGGCGTCCGCGTATGTGGCCGCGGAGGCCGAGGCGCGTATCGGGGGCGACCTCTACGCACTGGTCCGCACCGCCGGGGCCACCAGGTTGATCATCGGGGACGCACGCGGCAAGGGACTCGACGCCATCGGCGACATCCAGGCCGTGCTCGGAGCGTTCCGCTTCGGCGCGAACCAGTACTCCACGCTGTCCGACCTGGCCACTGCCCTGGACCACAGTGTTCGATGGGACCTGGCGCAGACGCCCGGCTCGGACGTGGCCGAATGGCCCGGTGAGCGCTTCGTGACGGCGGCCGTCCTCGAGATTCCCGACTGTGCGCCCCATGCCCGGCTGATCAGTTTCGGCCATGTACCTCCGCTCCTGCTGCACAACGGCACGGTCAAGCCCATCGAGGTCCGTGACCCCGCTCCCCCTCTGGGGCTCGGAGCCCTGGCCGAGTCCTCCCACACCCCCATGACCTTCCGGTTCACCCAGGGCGACCGGCTGCTCCTGTACACCGACGGGGTCAGCGAGACCCGGGACGGACAGGGCGCCTTCTACCCTCTGGAGGAGCGACTCGCCGCATGGGCCCATCACCGACCCGATACCTTCGTGCGGACGATCCGCGATGACCTTCAGGAGTTTTCGGGCGGGTGTCACGCGGACGACATGGCCCTCATCGTGCTGGAGCGGGAGGAGTCACCCGTGCGGCCCCACATCCATCCGAACCCGCGGCACCTGTGACGCCCCGCAGGGCGCCTCGGGCTGGGCGTCGGCATCTGTCGGCGTGGGCCGTGAGGTCGCAATCTCCTGAGAATCTGCTCGGCACGGGAAGGAGGCCCCGGCCCCTCGGGCAGGGGTTGGATCAGTCCTGGTCGCGCTGGTAGGCGGCGAGCAGGAAGAGCCAGATCTCGCTGACGGCCGGGAAACACGCCACCGCGTGCCGCAGCCGCTTGAGCGGGACTTCGCTGGCGACCGCGACGGTCGCAGAGTGCAGCAGCTCGCTCACCCCCGGACCGACGAACGTCACCCCGAGCAGGATCTCCCGGTCGACATCGACCACCATGCGGGCACGACCCCGGTAGCCGCCGGCGTAGAGTTTTGCGCCCTGGGCTGCATTGAAGTCGAGGTCCACGGTCTTGATGCGGTGGCCGGCGCCGACCGCCTGCTCCGCGGTCAGACCCACCGCGGCGGCCTCCGGGTCGGTTAAGAACACCTGGGGAACGGCATGCTGGTCGGCCGTGGTCGCGTGGTCGCCCCAGGGTGCGTCGTCCACCGCGAGGCCGCCTGCCCGGGCGGCGATCACGTCACCCGCGATCCCGGCCTAATACTTGCCCTGGTGAGTGAGCAGGGCACGATGATTGACGTCCCCCAGCGCATACAGCCACTGCCCCTCCACCCCGCGGACCAGGCACGTCGTGTCCACATCCAGCCAGGCGCCCGGGGTCAGACCCACCGTCTCAAGGCCGATGTCGTCGGTCGCCGGGGTACGCCCGGTGGCGAACATGACCTCGTCCGCCTCCAGTTCACTGCCGTCGTCCAGGGTGAGGCTGACCGGCCCGCTGCGGTCCGGGCGGCGCAGCGCGGTCACCTGTACCCCGGTCCGCACGTCCGCACCGGACTCGGTCAGACCGCGCTCCAGCAGCTACCCCGCGAAGGATTCCATCCGCGGCAGCAGACGGCGGCGGGCGAGCAGGGTGACCTGCGAGCCCAGCCCCTGCCACAAGGTCGCCCAGGGATGCCCGAACGGGGCTCAGAGGGGCGCGAGGTCATGCCCTCGGTGGAGCACCGCTCGCACAAGGAACTGAACAACCGAGCGGAGAACAGTCATCAGCCGACGAGGCAGCGTGAACCTGCGATGAAGGGCTTCCGTAGTACCGGTGGGGCGCAGCGGTTCCTGTCTGCGTTCAGCGGCATCCCGCCCCACTTCCGGACCCGCCGCCACCTGATGAGCGCCCCCGACCACCGAGCCGAGATGACCCTCCGCTTCGCCATCAGGGACCAGACCACCGGCGCCACCGGCCAGCCCACCACGGCCTGAACACAGGCCCGGACCGCGGGCCACCATGCCCCGACGAGCCGTCAGACACGCGCACACCCAACAACGTGACAGCGCCAGATCCCAAGCTCACCGCCGACCTGACCCGCTCGCTCCGGGCGTGCTGGGCGGGGGTGAGGAAGTGGGGGCGGCTGTGCCCCGCCGTCGTCCTGGGTGTCACGGCGCAGCTTCCACGTACGCGGCTGGAATCCCTCGCACGGGGTGACCTCGGCCATCTCCAGCCAGATTGGCGGGGCCTTGGTGACCTCGATCTCGATCGGCTCGTGGCCGGTATTACTGAGGATTTCGTCTGTCCGTGATGATTGTGTGCGCAGCGTGCATCAACTGGACCTGCACCGCCTCGGGATTGTCCAGGTCACCCCCGGTCATCGCCCCGTCTCGCAGAAGGACCAGAGCCGCGGTGGTGTGCTCGCTGTCCCGGCAGCCGGCAGCGGTCACCAGGTTCTTGACTGTCTGCCTGAACCAGGAACGGTGGGTGCGGACCGCGAGCCGCACCGGATGGTCCGGGTCGGAGTATTCAGCTGCGGCATTGATGAATGGGCAGCCACGGAAGCCGGGGCGGCAGATCTCTTCCCCGAAGCCCGCCATCAGCATCAGGAGAAGTTCTTCCGGGTCGGTGCTCGCCCGGAAGGCCTGCGTCGCCGCTGCCCGGATCTGCTGATCACGCTGCTCGATATAGGCCAGCACGAGGTCTTCCTTGCTGGGGAAGTGCCTGTAGAACGTGACCCGGGTGACCCCGGCCTCAGCGATGATGCGGTCAACACCGACATGGCGGATGCCGTCGGCATAGAAAATGCGCGATGCCGTGTCCAGGAGCCGAGCCCGGGCCGCAGATGTTCTCGAGGAGGTCACGCTCACATCATACTGGACAGACCGTTCTACTCGGAGGCCGGTCGATCCTGGTGGCCATCCCGCACTCCGCGCATCTGCTAGGGCAGGCCGAAGCGAGGGTCGGCCGGATGGGGCCCATGTTGACCACGCCCGAGTCAGGCGTTACTGTCCGAGTGCTAGACGAAACGTTCTATCTACTTCTCGTCGATCGGACACGATGGGTGACGAGGGGCATCGTGAACAGGGAGATGCAATGGCCAGCTCGATAGACGCAGGAAGCCTGGCGCCGGACTTCGTCCTGCCCGGAGGAGTCCTGCGTGACGGCGAGTTCACCCGGGGTACCTACACCTACAGCGCCGCCCGCGAGCACCCCGTGGTCCTTGCCTTTTATCCGCAGGACAACTCGGGTGTCTGCACCAAGCAGATGTGCTCGTACTCCAGCGGACTGGAGCAGTTCACCGATCTCGGGGCCGAAGTGTGGGCCATCAGTCCGCAGGACGTCGACAGCCACGAGGAGTTCGCTCGCAAGAACAACCTGCACATGCCGCTGCTCAGCGATCCGGAGCGGTCCGTGGCCAAGCTCTTCGGCGTTGCGGCCCCCGGTATCGGTGTCAGGCGCTCCGTGTTCCTGGTCGCCCCCGGCGGGCGGATTGCGTGGAAGCACGTGGCCCTTGTCGGGCTGACCTGGCAGCCGGTGGAGAAGCTGACAGCTGAACTCGCACGCCTCTAATGGGGACCATCGGGCCGTGAGCGACTACGGTCCGTAGCCGCCAGCAGGTGAGCACTCAGAGCCTCGGAACGGTCTGCCTCCCCACGACTTGCGGCAGTTCCTGCCGCAACGACAGCCATGTCCATCTGTCCGGACACGGCTGAAACCTCTGCCTCGAAAGGGCTCTTTTCTCATGCATCGTCATTCGCGTATCCGGCGTATCCGCATCCCTCTCACCCTCATGGGCACGGCAACGGTCGCCGCCTCTCTTTTTGCCACGTCGATCGGTCCGGCGAACGCCGCAAAGACCACTTCGTCTTCGTCGCAGGACCGCAGGCCGACCGTCGTACTCGTCCACGGCGCGTTCGCCGACTCCTCCAGCTGGAACGGCGTCATCAAGAGACTGAAGGAGGACGGCTACCCAGTGGTGGCCGCGGCCAACCCGTTGCGCAGCGTGAGTAGCGACGCCGCCTCCGTCAAGGCCGTGCTGGCCAGCATCGACGGGCCGGTTGTTCTTGTCGGGCACTCCTACGGCGGAGCGGTGATCAGCAACGCTGCCACCCGCTCCGACAAGGTCAAGGCACTGGTGTACGCCGACGCCTTCCTCCCCGACAAGGCCGAGAGCGCCAATGAGCTGGCGAGCAAGTTCCCGGGCAGCGTCCTTGGAGAACCCGGGGTTCTGCGTCCCGTCCCGTTCACCAACCCCGACGGCTCCAAGGACGTCGACCTCTCCATCGACCAGTCCAAGTTCCACCAGGCGTTCGGTGCGGATGTCCCCGCGAAAACCGCTGACCTGATGGCGGTCACCCAGCGTCCCGGGACCGGCACTGCCCTG
>NZ_JAYWVC010000023.1:0-68886 GCF_036281785.1 Streptomyces chiangmaiensis
TCCGCGGCAGAGGTCTGCGCCGTTTCACGTGAAACAACGTGAATCGGGGCGTTGTTTCACGTGAAACGGCACAGACCCGGGCTCTTCGGCCCGTTCATCGCGTTGCCCCCGTCACGATCCAGTAGCCCGAGCGAGAACGCAGCCACAAGGTGAGCATGCGCACGGTCATCATCAGGGTCATCGCCGCCCACAGCGCCGTGAGTGCGCCGCCGAGGACGGGGACGAGCAGGGCCACAGGTGCGAAGACCGCCACGGTCAGCAACATCGCCCAGGCGAGATATCGGCCGTCCCCCGCGCCCATCAGTACGCCGTCCAGGACGAAGACGACGCCGCAGATGGGCTGCGTGACGGCCACGAGGACCAAGGCGGGAAGGGCCGCCTGGTGGACGGTCGGATCGCTGGTGAACAGAGGCAGGAAAAGCGGGCGGGTCACGAGGACGAGCAGGCCCAGTCCGACCCCGGCGGCGACACCCCACTGCAGCATGCGACGGCACGCATCACGGGCCCCCTGTGGATCGTCCGCCCCGAGATAGCGTCCGATGATGGCCTGCCCCGCGATGGCGATCGCATCCAGGGCGAAGGCGAGCAGACTCCACAAGGACAGGATGATCTGGTGGGCGGCGATGTCGGCGTCCCCGAGCCGTGCGGCGACGGCGGTGGCGATCATCAGGATGGCCCGCAGAGAGAGCGTACGGACCAACAGGGGCACCCCGGCCTGTGCAGAGGCGCGTATTCCGGCCGCATCGGGTAGCAGCGAGGCGCCATGGTGACGGGCACCCCGGACCACGACGAGCAGATATACGGCGGCCATACCGCACTGGGCCACGACGGTGCCCCAGGCGGAACCGGCGATCCCCAGACCGGCACCGTAGACGAGGGCTGCGTTCAGGGCGGCGTTGGCCACGAAGCCGGCGACAGCGACGTACAGCGGTGTCCTGGTGTCCTGCAGCCCGCGCAGGACACCGGTCGCAGCGAGCACGACCAGCATCGCGGGAATGCCCAAGGCCGAGATCCGCAGATACGTCGTCGCATAGGGGGCGGCGGTCTGCGAGGCGCCGAAGAGTTCCACGATGCCGGGGGCGGTGGGCAGGACGATGGCGATCACGGCGGCTCCCAGGAGCAGAGCCAGCCAGATGCCGTCCATGCCCTGACGGATGGCCGACCTGAGATCGCCAGCGCCGACGCGGCGGGCGACCGCGGCCGTCGTGGCGTAGGCGAGGAAGACGAAGATGCTCACCGCGGTGGTCAGGAGCGCCGAGGCGACGCCGAGGCCGGCCAGTTGCGCAGTGCCGAGATGGCCGACGATTGCGCTGTCGGCCATCACGAAAAGGGGCTCTGCGACGAGTGCGCCGAAGGCCGGAACGGCCAGTGCGACGATCTCCCGGTCTTGCTGGTGTCTGATGGCGCGGGGTGTCGCCGGAGCCTGTGTCATGGCCACCAATCTAATCGTCCACAGGTAAGAGACGCAAAGCAATGGTGCCCCTTACGGTGATCCAATTGGGATGTGGTGTCGTGCCCCCTTCATGAGGATCTTGCTCTTACGGGGGAAGTTTTTCTTCTGCACAGCCAGTGGACGGGAAAGGTGCAGGTCAAGAGCTTTTCGATGAAGTGCCTGAGGGCTTGTTCACAGGACTGTCCACCGCACCGTGCACAGGTTTTGAGGAGTTCTCCACAGCATCGGGACGCTCGTCCACATGGCCTGTGGATAACCAGATTGGCTGACGGTGCCGACGGGCCTAACGTGGTGCGGCGCCCGCTCCCTCCTCTGCCCTCGGAAAACGCACAAAACCGACGCGTTTGAACCGGAGCCGGGCTTCTCGCTTTGTCAGTGGCGTGCCCTAGAAATGAGGTGCACGGCGAGGTCCGCGCGGCGGACGGGAGGAGGCGGCCCGGTGAGCATTTCCGAGCCCTTGGACGATCCGTGGGCCGACAGCGCTCCGAGCGATCGTGTCCCCGCCTCCCGCCAGGGCCGTGACGGCCGAGCCCGCGACGAGCAGCACGACCGCGGTCAGGACAATGGGGCATGGGACGGCGGAGGCTCCTCCTTCGAGCGTGTCCCGCCGCAGGACCTGGACGCCGAGCAGTCCGTTCTCGGCGGCATGCTCCTGTCCAAGGACGCCATCGCCGACGTCGTCGAGGTCCTCAAGGGCCATGATTTCTACCGGCCCGCGCACGAGACGATCTACCAGGCGATCCTCGACCTGTACGCGAAGGGAGAGCCGGCCGACCCCATCACGGTCGCCGCCGAGCTGACCAAACGGGGTGAGATCACCAAGGTCGGCGGTGCCTCGTATCTGCACACCCTGGTGCAGACGGTTCCGACCGCGGCGAACGCCGAGTACTACGCGCAGATCGTGCACGAGCGCGCGGTCCTGCGCCGCCTGGTCGAGGCCGGTACCCGCATCACCCAGATGGGATACGCGGCCGACGGTGACATCGACGAGATCGTCAACAGCGCCCAGGCCGAGATCTTCGCCGTCACCGAGCAGCGCACGGCCGAGGATTACCTGCCGCTCAGCGAGATCATGGAGGGCGCACTCGACGAGATCGAGGCGATCGGCTCGCGCTCGGGGGAAATGACGGGCGTACCGACCGGCTTCACCGATCTCGACCAGCTCACCAACGGTCTGCACCCAGGCCAGATGATCATCATCGCGGCCCGTCCCGCCATGGGTAAGTCGACCCTTGCACTGGACTTGGCTCGCACGGCGTCCATCAAGCACAACCTGCCGAGCGTGATCTTCTCGCTCGAAATGGGCCGGAACGAGATCGCGATGCGACTGCTGTCCGCCGAGGCGCGGGTGGCCCTGCACCACATGCGGTCCGGCACGATGACCGACGAGGACTGGACCCGGCTCGCCCGCCGCATGCCCGACGTCTCGGCCGCCCCTCTCTTCATCGACGACTCGCCGAACCTGTCGATGATGGAGATCCGAGCCAAGTGCCGGCGCCTGAAGCAGCGCAACGACCTCAAGCTGGTCGTCATCGACTATCTGCAGCTGATGCAGTCCGGCTCCAAGCGGTCCGAGAGCCGACAGCAGGAAGTCTCGGAGATGTCGCGGAACCTGAAGCTGTTGGCCAAGGAGCTTGAGCTACCCGTGATCGCGCTCTCACAGCTCAACCGAGGCCCCGAACAGCGCACCGACAAGAAGCCGATGGTGTCCGACCTGCGCGAGTCCGGCTCGATCGAGCAGGACGCCGACATGGTGATCCTGTTGCACCGCGAGGACGCCTACGAGAAGGAGTCGCCTCGCGCGGGCGAGGCGGACATCATCGTCGGCAAGCACCGCAACGGTCCGACGGCGACGATCACGGTCGCCTTCCAGGGGCACTACTCCCGTTTCGTGGACATGGCGCAGACCTGATCGACACTTGTGTAGGGTCTCAAATTTCGTGTCGGAATCTCACGGTCGATGTCGGATGGATGTCGGATCCGACATCGCGGTGAGACAGCGTAGTGCTGTGCCACGGAAGTTCCGCCGATGAGTTTCCGGCGGTTGTGTGGTCTACCCGTCGACGAAGGGAGCACACCATGCGCAAGATCATCGTTTGCACGTTCCTGACGCTCGACGGCGTCATGCAGGCGCCGGGCGGTCCGGACGAGGACGCGGGGAGCGGCTTCAAGCACGGCGGCTGGCAGAAGCCGGTGGCCGACGACGAGGTTGGCACGGCCATCGCCGGTTGGTACGAGCACTCCGACGCGATGCTGCTCGGCCGCAAGACGTACGAGATCTTCGCGTCGTACTGGCCAACCGCCGATCCCGACAATCCGTTCACCGAGCGAATGAACAGCATGCACAAGTACGTGGCGTCTCGGACCCTGACATCCGTCCAGTGGCAGAACTCCACGCTGCTGGAGGGCGACATCGTCGATGCCGTACGCAAACTGAAGGCGTCCGACGGCGGCAACATCAACGTCGTCGGCAGCGGCGACCTCGCCCAGACCCTCATGCAGCACGGCCTCGTCGACGAGTACCGGCTGACCATCCACCCGGTGATCATCGGCACCGGCAAGCGGCTGTTCGCCGACGGAGCGATCCCCACTGCGCTCGAGCCGGTCAGCGTCTCGACGACGAAGGGCGGCACCGTCGTCGGCGTCTACCGGCCGAACGGCAAGCCCAGCTACGACAGCTACTAATGTCGTCCGCGGCGCAGCAGTAGTTCAGCGGGGCGCACCGTCGCCGCAGGTCCGCGCCGACGGCGATTTCCGGCATGGAACTGAGACGTCGAGCGTCCGACATGACCTGAGACTGCGGACAGATCCGCAGGTCGCGAGGCCTGGTGTCCGACACCAGCCGCGAGACCTTACAACTTGGCAGGTCTCAGGTCCCGCACGCCGTCATCGGCCTTCACCACGACGACGTAGACGCGTCGCCAAGGCTCATCCCCAGATGTATCCGGTCGTGTCGTCCGGGCCGTTGCCCGGTAGGCCCGCGTAGCCGCGCAGGGCCGCCCGGGTGCCGGGCGCCTTTGACGCTGCCGATCCGGGTCGCAGCGGTCGCCGCCGCCCAGCGGATCAGGGGCTACGTGGCGTCCAGGTGGGGGCTGAGCCTTGACGTGCGAGTGATGTCGGGCCGGCGAAGGAATCGGTGGTCAGCGAGCATGGGACGTGCCTTGAGCCGCGAGACCCTACGGCTTGTGCAACGTGACCCGGCGGCGCCGGAATATTGCACTCGACGCGGAGACGCCGGGCGGGGTGGACTGTGGCCATGACGACACCTCAAGAGGACCTGCTCCCCGCCACACGCCGGGCTCTGTTGCATCGCATCGCCGTTGCGCAGGCCGAGGGGCGGGCGCCGTCGCTGGTGGCCGCGGTCGTTCGGGGCGGGCGGACGGTGTGGCACGGCTCGCGCACCTCCCTGGACGGTCACGCCCCGGACGAGAACGTGCAATACCGCATCGGCTCGATCACCAAGACCTTCACCGCGGTTCTTGTGATGCGGCTGCGGGACGAGGGCCTCCTGGACCTGGGGGACCCGCTGGAGAAGCATCTGCCCGGTACCGGGGCCGGGGAGGCGACCATCGCCGAACTGCTCGCGCATGCGAGCGGTCTGGCGGCCGAGTCGCCCGCGCCGTGGTGGGAACGTACGCCTGGATCTCTGCGCCCGGAGCTCGCGGATGTGCTGGGCGAGCAGCCGTTTCTGCATGCGGCCGGCCGGCGGTTCCACTACTCGAACCCCGGCTACACCTTGCTGGGGGCACTGATCGAGAAGCTGCGCGGAGCCTCGTGGGAGGAGGTGCTTCGGCGCGAAGTGCTCGAACCGCTGGGCCTGCTTCGCACGAGCGGCCGTCCCCAGGCACCGCACGCCGGTGGCTGGGCGGTGCATCCCTGGGCCGATGTCATGCTTCCGGAACCCGCCGAGGACCTCGGGCGGATGGCCCCGGCCGGGCAACTGTGGTCCACAACCGGGGACTTGGGCCGATTCGCGGCCTTCCTGGCCAATGGCGACGACCGGGTGCTGAGCGCCGAGTCGCTTCTGGAGATGCGCACTCCGGCGGCCCCACCCGAAGACGCGGACGTGATGGCCGGGTACGCCTACTGCCTGGGCATGGAGATCAGGCGCTCGGGCGGACGGCTTCTCGTCGGACACACGGGATCCCTGCCGGGCTTTCTCGCCTGTCTCACCATCGGTGTGGAGGACGACGTCGCGGCCGTAGTCCTGGCCAACTGCACCTCCGGCCCGCAACTGTCCGCGGTGGGCACCGATCTCGTCGGAATCGTCGCCGAGGCCGAACCGAGGATCCCCGAGCCCTGGCGCCCGCTGCGGGACATCGATCCGTCCACGCTGGAGTGTGCGGGGCAGTGGTACTGGGGGACGTATGGCTTCGCTCTGCGCGTCACGGGCGACGGACTGGTCGCGCTGGAGCCGTTGTCCGGCAGCGGCCGACGTTCTCGGTTCCGCGCGAACGGCGATGGCACCTGGACGGGATTGGAGGGCTACTACGCAGGAGAGCTTCTGCGGGCCGTACGGCGCCCTGACGGGACCGTGAGCCACCTGGACATCGGTTCGTTCGTCTTCACGCGTCAGCCGTACGAAGAGGGCGCTCCGGTGCCGGGTGGCGTGGACCCGGAGGGATGGCGGGGGATCGGATAGAGGCGAGGCCGCTGCTCAGCCGGCGTTCCGTTTCACGTGAAACGCCACGCCGGCTGGGTGAACCGGGCGGCCCGAGGCCCACTCAGAGCGCGAGTTTGAAGCCGACGTGTGAGGCCTCGAACCCCAGACGCTCGTAGAAGCGGTGGGCGTCGGTCCGGCTGACGTCGGAGGTCAGCTGAACCAACTGGCAGTTCTGGCGGCGGGATACGTCGATCGCCCACGCGAGGAGCTGAGTACCAAGACCACTGCCACGTTCATCGGCGTGGATGCGCACGGCTTCGATGATCGAACGGGTCGCACCCCTGCGGGACAGCCCTGGGATGATCGAAAGCTGGAGGGTGCCGACGATACGTCCGTCGCGTACGGCGACCACGAGGTGCTGGTTCGGATCGCTGTTCACCCGTTCCAACGCGCTCAAGTACGGCGTCAGATCGTCCGGTGACTCACGCCGGGCGCCGAGCGGGTCGTCGGCGAACATGGCGACGACCGCGGAAACGTCGCCCGTGACGACGGGGCGTATCTCAAGATCTCCCATGCTCGCACCCTATGCGGATGTGCCGATTCGCGGATGCCGAGGTGGGGCTCACCCTATGCAGGCACGTTCAACGACTCGACAACGCGGACCAGCGGCGCCAGCTCGGGATTCTTGGTCGCTTCGTCCAGCGCCTCACGCAGGGCGGCGTCATTGGTGGGACGGGCCTCTTCGAGGAGTCGGAGGCCGGCCTCGGTGACGTTGGTGTAGATGCCCCGGCGGTCGGTCGGGCAGAGGTAGCGCGCGAGCAGACCACGGTCCTCGAGCCGGGTGACCAGCCGGGTCGTGGCGCTCTGACTGAGGACCACCGCGTCGGCGACCTGCTTCATCTGCAGATGCCCCCCGTCGCCGTCGTGCTGGCGGCTGAGCACGTCCAGCAGGGAGTACTCCCGGACGCTCAGTCCGTGCTCGCCCTGCAGGGCTCGCTCGATACGGGCCTCGATCCTCCCGTGCAGGAGAGAGAGGGCGCACCAGCCCTGGGCAAGGGCGGTGAGCGAGGGGTCCGTCGCTGTCATGGCGTTGTCCTCCGTCCCGGAGCGGCTCACCCTCCAGGATAGGGTACCGCTGCAATAGCCCGCGATTGCATATATCACGCGTCT
Organism: Streptomyces chiangmaiensis; assembly: GCF_036281785.1. Classification (NCBI taxonomy): domain Bacteria; kingdom Bacillati; phylum Actinomycetota; class Actinomycetes; order Kitasatosporales; family Streptomycetaceae; genus Streptomyces; species Streptomyces chiangmaiensis. Next base: position 7,227 of record NZ_JAYWVC010000023.1, read on the forward strand.
GCAATTAATGTGGATGCACATAAACAGCTCATGCAATCGCTTGGAAGGTCTACCTCATGCCTCTCGCGCTTCTGGCCCTCGCGATCGGGGCCTTCGGGATCGGGACCACGGAATTCGTGATCATGGGTGTGCTGCCCGAGGTCGCCGACGACTTCGAGGTCTCCATTCCCACGGCCGGACTGCTCGTGACCGGCTATGCCCTGGGCGTGATGTTCGGCGCCCCGATCATGACCACGCTCGGTACCAAGGTCACCCGTAAGCGGATGTTGATGCTCCTGATGGGCCTCTTCGTCCTCGGCAACCTGATCACCGCCGTGGCCCCGGTCTTCGGCCTGATGTTAGTGGGCCGCGTGGTGGCATCCCTGGCCCATGGCGCCTTCTTCGGCATCGGCTCGGTGGTCGCCGCAGAGCTGGTCGCCCCGGAGAGGAAGGCCGCCGCCATCTCCATGATGTTCAGCGGCCTGACCATCGCCAACGTCGTCGGCGTTCCGCTCGGCACGCTCGTCGGACAGTCCGCCGGCTGGCGGGTCACGTTCGCCCTCGTCGCCGCACTCGGCGTGGTCGGGCTGGTCGGCGTCGCGAAGCTCGTGCCCGACATGCCCCGGCCGGAAGGTGTGCACCTGCGCCACGAGCTGGCCGCCCTCAAGAACGTCCAGGTCTTGCTGGCGATGGCGATGACCGTCCTCGGCTTCGGCGGTGTGTTCGCGGCCATCACGTACATCGCGCCGATGATGACCCATGTCGCCGGCTTCTCCGACGGCTCGGTCACTTGGCTGCTGGTGCTTTTCGGCCTCGGCATGGTGGGTGGCAACCTCATCGGCGGCCGGTACGCGGACCGCGCGCTCATGCCGATGCTGTACGTGTCGCTGGGCGGTCTGGCCCTGGTACTCGCGCTGTTCACCGTGACCGCGCACAACAAGGTGCTCGCCGCGCTCACCATCGTCCTGGTCGGTGCTCTCGGGTTCGCCACCGTGCCTCCGCTGCAGAAGAGAGTCCTGGACCACGCGCACGGTGCCCCGACGCTCGCGTCGGCAGCCAACATCGGCGCCTTCAACCTCGGCAACGCGCTGTCCGCCTGGCTCGGCGGCATGGTGATCGCCGCCGGGCTCGGTTACACCGCTCCCAACTGGGTCGGCGCACTCCTCGCCCTGTCGGCTCTGTTGCTGGCGTTCCTCTCCGCAGCCCTGGAGCGCCGGGAGACGACCTCCGGCACGGTCGTGACAGGCGCCGTCCCCAGCGAGCGGCGCACCGCGGTGCACCACTGATCGGGCTTCCCCACCTACGGATGAGACGCGTGTCTCCGGCACCCGAGGCACGCGTCTTGCGTGGAGGACCGGCTCAGCCGGCGGCCACCGTCACCGGAGCGAAGCGCCGCGTCCAGTCGCCGGGCAGGTCCGGGATGCCGTAGGTCATCACCGCGTTGAAGCCGACGGAGGCGAGCCCCCGATCCTTCAGCCAGCTCAGCAGTCCCTCGTGCCGCACATCGACGTCGGTGCGCAGTGGACGGTGGGTGTGGGCGGCGAGAGATGCGACAAGCGCCTTCGCGGTCTCGGTGTCGCGGGCGATGAGCGGACCCACGACATGGGTGTTCATGTTGGGCCAGGCAGCCGCGTAACCGGTGATCCGCCCGTCCTCCTCGGCGACGCGCAACTGGTCGGCGAAAGCGGGCAGCCGGGTGATCATATGGGTGCGGTCGGCACCGAACACCTCTGCGTCGAGCCGGACGAGAGCGGCGAGGTCCTCGCCGGTGGCCGGACGGGTGGCAACGGCCGATGCCGGCCCACCGGGCGTGAAGTGGCCGCGCACCATCTCGGCGCTGCCGCTGACCTTGAAGCCGAGTTCCTCGTAGAGAGGACGGCCGTAGGGGGTTGCGTAGAGCGTGAGGGGGGTGGTGGTGCCCGTCTCCGCCACGACATGCCGCATCAGTCGGCGACCCACGCCCTGGCGCGCATGCCGTTCGGCGACGAGCACCATGCCGATGCCGCACAGATCCGGTCGGTAGTCGGTCCCGTACTGGGTCACGACACAGGCGGAGACGAGGCCACCGTCCGGGTCGTCGATGCCGTATCCCTTTCCGGCGGCAAGGAGAAGTCCCCACTTGTGTTCCTCGCGGGGCCACCCCCGGTCCTCGGACAAGTCGGCGCAGGCGACGAGGTCGCGGGGCGTCAGACGGCGGATGGGCAGAGCGGCGAGGGCAGGTGTCGACACGCAGGTCAGGCTGTCTGACATGGGCCACCTGCGTCCACCGGTTTGAGGTCGAACCCACACCCTTTTGGCCAGGGCGTGCCCGACCGCGCAGGACAGGGACAGATGTTTCACGTGAAACGGTGAGGATTCGATCACGCCCGGTCGTAGTCGAGTGGATGACCGGACCGGGCGACACCTGGGCGAGGGAAGTCCCGGGACGGTGGGTAAGTGGACGCTAGCCTCCTCGACCATGGCGAGACTGCATCTCTTCGATCTGGACGGGACGTTGCTGCATGGAACGTCGGCACCCGTGGAGATATCGCGGCAACTGGGCCTGGAGGCCGAGACCGTGGCGCTGGACAGGGCGATCGCGGCCGGGCGCATCGGACCGCCGGAGTACGCCACAGAGGTGTATGCCCTGTGGAAGGAACTGACGCAGGAGCATGTGACGGCGGCGTTCGCGGCCGCCCCTTGGCTGACCCGCATCCAAGAGGTGTGGACGGAGATCCGCGAGATCGGCGACTACTGTGCCGTGATCTCGCTCTCGCCGTCGTTCTTCGTGGAACGGCTGACGCAGTGGGGTGCGCATGCGGCGTTCGGCTCGCGCTTCCCTGCACTGCCCTTCAGGGAACCGGTGGATCCGGTGGGAATCCTCAGCTCCGCCGCCAAGGTGCGGATCGCCGGCCGACTCTGCGCGGAGTTCGGGGTGGGACTCGCCGACTGCGTCGCCTACGGCGACTCGATGTCGGACAAGGACCTATTCGAGGCGGTGCCGGTATCTGTCGCAGTCAATGCGGACCGGCATCTGGCAGGCCGTGCTACCCACACCTATGCCGGGCAGGATCTGTGGAATGCCTATGAATTGGTTCGGCACGTCCGGTAATTGAGGGAATCGCTGGTTCGCACCATCACCTCTTCACAGCCGACCAGGATGGGACTTGTATGTGCGACGGCGGCCGGTATGGTCGAGTCCGGTTCGCGTCCGGCGGGATGTGCGCACGTTCCGCAGGGTGCGAACGCAAGCCGATGCAGCCTAACGGGACGGAGAGATCGAAGCCCCGCTTTTCTGTTACACGGCCGAGAGCCGAGGTTGAGTGAGATGCTGCGGTGAGACTACTGCGGTCAATATCACACTCTTGCTTTACTTGTCCGTACGCAGCGGGCTTCCGGGTTGACTGTGCCGCATTGGACGTCAGGGACTGAACGGGGGAACCAAGGCACGGCGGGGTGAGGCAGTCGCCCTCCGACCGGTGAAGTGCGCAGACCGACCGAAAGATGTTCGAGGCGAGGCACACCATGAACGCTCCGACCACCACGTCGGCCGACGACGGCACATCCGGCGGCAGCGGCGGGGGCGGCTGGTTCACGCCCCGCAACCAGCCCCAGACGCCCCCGGGCGGAGCGCAGCAGACTCCCGAAGGCAGCCCTCTGGCGGCGATGCGATCCGTCGGCCGTTCGGCGTCCGCCGGCGGTGCGGAGCAGTCGCGAACACACCCTTCGTCGAGAGAGACCGCCCCGACGGAGCGCCCCCTCACCGAACCGGAACGCGGCCACGGGGCGGCCTTCTCGAAGCCGCAGGATCCCCCTTTGCGAACCGCCCCTGAGCCCGAGGCGTCACCCGACGCCGTGCGCATCCGGCGGACCATGGCCGAGATCGGGCCCATCGCCGACAAGGTCACTTCGTACTTCTACGCGCTGCTGTTCGTGCGCCACCCCGACCTGAGGCCGCTGTTCCCCGCCGCCATGGACACCCAGCGCGACCGGCTTCTCAGGGCGCTGCTGACCGCAGCCGAGCACATGGACAACACCGAGGTTCTCGTCGCCTATCTGCAGAACCTTGGTCGTGGCCACCGCAAGTACGGCACGCGACCCGAGCACTACCCGGCCGTCGGTGAATGCCTCATCGGCGCGCTGAGCAAGTACGCCTCCGCGATCTGGGACGAGCAGACCGAGGCCGCCTGGGTACGGGCGTACACGACGATCTCCCAAGTGATGATCGACGCGGCGGCCGCGGACGAGCTGCGGGCCCCGGCCTGGTGGTACGCGGAGGTCGTCTCGCACGACCTGCGTACACCGGACATCGCGGTGATCACCGTGCGCCCCGACCAGCCGTACCCCTTCCTGGCCGGGCAGTACACCAGTGTGGAGACCCCGTGGTGGCCGCGGGTGTGGCGGCACTACTCCTTCGCCTCGGCGCCGCGCTCCGACGGACTGCTGTCGTTCCATGTGAAGGCGGTTCCCGCGGGCTGGGTCTCCAACGCGCTGGTCCACCGGGCCCGCCCCGGCGATGCCATCCGCCTCGGCCCGCCCGCCGGCACGATGACCGTCGACCACACCACGGACAGCGGGTTGCTCTGCCTCGGTGGCGGCACCGGGATCGCGCCCATCAAGGCCCTGGTCGAGGACGTCGCCGAGCACGGCGAGCGACGCTCGGTCGAGGTCTTCTACGGGGCCCGTACCGGCCACGACCTGTACGACATCGAAACCATGCTGCGACTGCAGCAGAGCCACCCCTGGCTGTCGGTCCGCCCGGTCGTCGATCAGCAGGCACACCTCCAGCTGCCGGACGTCATACGCGAGTACGGGCCCTGGAACGAGTACGACGCCTATCTCTCGGGCCCTCCCGGAATGATCCGCAGCGGTGTGGGCGTGCTCCGCGATATCGGCATTCCGGCGGAGCGCATCCGCCACGACTCGGTGGAGGAACTGGTCGCGGCCGGACCCTGACCCCGGCCGGCAAGCCTTGGTGCGGGGCGTCAGCCCAGGTCGGGCGCCTGCATCGCCCGTACACCCTCGATGTTGCCGTCGAGGTAGTGCCGAAGGGACAGCGGTACCAGATGGACGGATGCGATGCCGACCCTGGTGAACGGCACCCGCACGATCTCGTACTCGCCGGCGGGCTCCTCGACCTCGGGACCGTGCCGCTGGCGCTCGTCCATGGACTCCAGTCGGCAGACGAAGAAGTGCTGTACCTTCACTCCGGTCGCGCCGCCCCCCTCACCGATGTGCTCGACCGTGTCGACGAAGCAGGGCACCACATCGGTGATCTTGGCGCCGAGTTCCTCGTGCACTTCACGGTGGAGCGCGTCGATGACCGTCGTGTCCGAGGGCTCGACGCCACCGCCTGGTGTGACCCAGTAGGGATCGACGCCGGGCTTCGTGCGCTTGATCAGAATCAGGTCGTCACCATCGAGCAGGATGGCACGGGCAGTGCGTTTGACCACGGGGCGAACGGTCATGGGTGGAATGTGGCCCAACCTGTTCCACGTGAAACATCGCTCACTCCACACGGAGTCGAATCCCGCGTGAACCCGGGGTGGCGACCCGTGACGGATCCCGGCGATCGTCCCGCGTGCCTGCCCGTGGTGCCTGCCGCCCTGTCTCGCTGTGGATCAGGACCAATCGGCCGCAGTCCGTAGCAGCCACTCGTGTGCCCGAGCGATGTGCGGCATGGCCAGTGTCCCCGTGCGGACCACGAGGAAGTACGTCCGCAGCGGAGGGATCGCCGGATCATGGAGGGCCACCACCTCGCCCCGTTCCAGCGAGGCTGCACAGAGATAGCGGGGCAGCACGGCGAGCCCGGCACCGGTGGCTGCGCAGGCGAGGACCGCGCGCAGATCGGGGACGATCACGGTGCCGGAGGCGGCCGGCAGGGAGTCGAAGACGGAGGCCCAGTAGCGGGCGACAAAGGGCAGCGACTCATGCACCTCGACCACAGGGAGGTTCTCCAAGGCATGAGCTCCCTGGCGGCGGAGTATTTCGGGGCCGCCGATGCGGGTGGCCCAGCGGGGGGCGGCGACCAGAACGTGCTCCTCGTCGCAGAGCGGAGTTGCCGTGAGCAGGGCGCCACGCGGACGGGTCGTGGTGATGGCCAGATCGTGATGCCCGGCAGCAAGCCCTTCCAGAGTCTCGTCGGCGTTCCCGAAGGAGGCGCGCAGCGAGAGCCCTTGGCCGTCGTCGGACAGCTCCGCGAGGGCGGGAAGGGCACGCTCGGCGGTGAATTCCGGCGGTCCCGCGAGATGGAGGGTGCGCAGCGAGGAGTGCTCGTCGACTCCGGTCTCGGTGATCTCGACCAGGGCGTCGAGGTGGGGTGCTGCCTTGTGCGCGAGTTCGTCGCCGATGGTCGTGGGAGTCACCCCGCGGGCCTGCCGTAAGAAGAGGGGTCGGCCCAGCTGACGTTCCAGAGTGCGGATCTGGGAGGTGACCGCCGGTTGCGAGAGGCCGAGCAGCGCTGCGGCGCGGGTGAAGGAACCGGCCCGGTGCACGGTCACGAAGGTGCGCAGCAGGGCCAGATCCATCGTGTCCTCTTTCCTCCTCACACCCCGACGGCGCCCAACTATAAATAAGTCGATAGGTCGCTGTCGCTACTGTGATTGGACACTGACACAGAGTCAACTAGCCTTGGTCGCACGGTTCTTCGCGCGCAGAACCGGGACGGTCCGAGCCACGAGGGGGGAGGCTCGGACCGTCCGTTGTACGTAAAAGGTATCCCTGGGGCGGCGCATCGACTCTCCGGATGCACGTGGCCGGAGCGAGAGCCGTCGACCAGGATGTGGTCACGGCGCCGACTCGTCCAGCGCCCGGAGCACATCGGCCACCAGGTCTTGCGAATCCTCCGCTCCGGCGGAGAAACGGATGAAGCCCTCCGGCACCGCGTCACCGCCCCACCGTCCACGCCGCTCGGCCGTGGACCGAACGCCTCCGAAACTCGTGGCGTCGTCAACGATGCGCAGGGCCTTCAGAAAGCGATCGGCGTGAGCACGTGTGGGCAGCGAGAACGACACCACGCATCCGAAACGCCGCATCTGCTGCGCGGCGATCTTGTGTGACGGGTCGTCGGGCAGCCCCGGATACCGCAGCCCGGACACCTCGGGGCGGACGCGCAGCGCCTCGGCGAGCGCGAGCGCGTTGGCGGTCTGCCGGTCGGCGCGCAGCTGGAGCGTGGCCAGTGAGCGGTGCGCGAGCCAGGCCTCCATGGGGCCCGGGATCGCCCCGACGATCTTGCGCCAGCGCCGCACCGAGGCCATCAGGCCGGCGTCCCGGGACACCACGTACCCGAGAAGCAGGTCCCCGTGACCGGTGAGCATCTTGGTACCGCTGGCCACGGAGAAGTCGGCGCCCAGCTCGAGCGGTCGCTGCCCGAGCGGGGTCGCCAGGGTGTTGTCGACGGCGACGAGGGTGCCCTGCGCGTGCGCGGCCTCTACGATCCTCCGCAGGTCGCAGACGTCGAGCCCCGGGTTCGAGGGGGTCTCGATCCACAGCAGCTTCGCGCCGTCGAGGACGCCGAGCTGAGCGTCGTTGCCGGTCGGCGCGGTGCGCACCTCGATGCCGTACGCGGTCAGCTGCTCGCGCACCAGGGGAAGCACCTGGTAGCCGTCCGCGGGCAGCACCACGGTGTCGCCTGCGCGTAGCTGGGAGAAGAGGACCGCCGAGATCGCGGCCATGCCGGAGGCGAAGGCGAGCGTCTCGGCACCGTCCTCGCCGGGCGCCTCCAGCTCGCCGATGGCCCGTTCCAGATGCGTCCAGGTGGGATTCTCGTCACGCCCGTAGGTGTACGGTCCGGTCGGCTCGCCGGGCAGGTGGAAGTGCGCGGCGAAGACAGGCCCCGGCAGAGTCGGTTCGTGCTTGACCGGCTCGGGCAGTCCCGCCCGGACGGCGCGTGTGCCGTCGCCGGTTCCCGTACCCGAGGTGTCGAAATCCCCTGGCCTCATGCCGCCCGTCCCTCCAGATCCTCTCGTACGTCGGCGAGCAGCCCGTGGCTCGCCGACTCCACCATCTCAAGACATGCCTCGAACCCGTCCATTCCCCCGTAATAAGGGTCGGGAACGTCGAGGTCGTCATCGGCCGCCGGATCGTAGGAACGCAGGAGCCGGACCTTCGCCGCGTCCTCGGCGGTGGGCGCGAGACGCCGCAGGACCTTGAGGTGGCCGGAGTCGAGAGCGATCACGAGATCGAGCCGGGAGAACCAGGCGGCCTGGAACTGGCGGGCGATGTGATCGCAGTCATAGCCGTGCCCCTCCAGGACGGCGACGGTGCGCGGATCGGCACCGTCGCCTTCGTGCCAGTCGCCCGTGCCCGCGCTGTCGACCTCGACCTGTTCGTCGAGACCGGCCTCCTCGACGCGCGCGCGGAAGACGGACTCGGCCATCGGGGAGCGGCAGATGTTGCCGGTGCAGACGAAGCAGACACGGTATGTCATAGGGCTCACTCAGTCCTCGTCGGGCAGCACGATGTGCAGCGCCCAGGAGACGATCGAGATGATCAGGCCGCCGAGGACGGCGGTCCAGAAGCCCTCGACGTGGAAGCTCAGATCCAGCTTGCCCGCCAGCCACGAGGTGAGCAGCAGCATCAGGGCGTTGACGACCAGGGTGATCAGGCCGAGCGTCAGGATGAACAGCGGGAAGGTCAGTACCTTCACGATCGGTTTGACCAGGAAGTTCACCAGGCCGAAGAGCAGGGCGACGACGATGAGCGTGCCTATCTTCTTGCCGGTGCCGGCCCCGGTGAGGGTGATCTTGTCGAGGATCCAGACGGCGACGGCCAGGGCCCCCGCGTTGGCGATCGTCTTGACTACGAAATTCTTCATGTGTCTGATCGTGGCAGACGAGATCAAGCACGAGTACCGAGCAAGGGCGGACAACTGCGATGAAGGCATTCCGGCTGGTCGAACTGGAGTCGGAGCGCGCGGCCAACGAGGGTGCCTACCTGCAGTTTCTGCGGGAGCGGAACATGTCGGTCGGGCTCTACGCGCTCGACGCGGGCGATCGGGACCCGCAGGCGCCGCACCAGCAGGACGAGGTGTACTTCGTCGTCAGCGGGCGGGCCTCGATCACCGTGGACATGGAGACCACGCAGGTCGCCCGCGGCAGTGTCGTCTACGTGCCCGCCGGCGTCGCTCACAAGTTCCACCACATCTCCGAGGACCTGAGGGTTCTGGTGGTGTTCTCTCCGCCCGAGAGCTGAGACCTGTTTCAGGGTTCCCTAGGGGGACGCTCAGGGGAGGACGAGGGACAGGAGGCGCACGCTCCGCCCCTTGGCGGCCCTAGCATCGAAGACAGGACAGGGACCCGGAGGCAGAGCCCCCGAACCGGACGTGGGGCGACGGGCAAAGAGACAAGGACAAGGCGATGCGAGAGATCTTCGCGGGTTTGCCGTGGTGGGTGAAGTGGATCGCGGTGCCGGTCATCGCCCTGGTCGTCTTCGGGGGTGTGATCGCGACCGTCATCGGCTTCGTCATCGGGCTGCTGTTCAAGGTGCTGGTCTTCGTCGCGCTGGTCGGCGGACTGATCTACATCGTGCGGAAGTTCATGTCGAGCTCGACGTCGCGCGGGGACTGGTGACCGTGGTGAGCCGACAGACCGTGCGACGGAACGGTGCGCGGCCGGGCGGACGGGCCGGAACAAGCGGCCGGTAAAAACGTATGTGAGGTTCCCTCGGCTGGGGGAAGTTTTCCCGTGAGGCCGTCGGCGGGGGGTGGTGGACCGTTAAAGTCCGGAGCTCGACGCGCGGCAGGCCCCGCGCGCGGCGCATCCCCTCCCGTGTCCCCGCACGGGAGGTCCTCCTCGCGCTCCGGGAGTGATCCTTGGCCACGGTTGGTACCGCACGCGCAGACTCACCCGCCCCACCCGTACAACGGTGCGCCTCACCGGCGGAAGAGCGCCTTCCGCCCGTACAACCGCAATCCACCCTCATCGGATCCGTGCAGCGGGCGATGCGGCTGCTCGAAGCGGTCGCCGACCGTGAGTACGGGGCACCCGCCAAACAGCTGGCCCGCGAGGTCGGTCTTGCGCTCCCCACGGCGTACCACCTGCTGCGCACCCTGACTCACGAAGGCTTTCTGCGCCGGGAGAAGGGCCTGTTCTTCCTCGGCGACGCCGCCGAGCGGCTGAGCAGCGGTGCGGCCCAGCAGAAACGTCGCAGCATGGTCGACGACGCACTCGCACAATGGCGTGATTCGATCGGTGTCCCTGTGTACTACGCGGTCTATCGCGAGGGTGAGATCGACGTCCTGAGCGTGGCCGACTCCCCGAGCCACCCGGCGGTCGCGGAGTGGGCCGACTTCCGCGAGACCGGGCACGCCCACGCGATCGGTCGGTGCCTGCTGTCACAGCTCGACGAGGAGGCCCGGCGGGACCACCTCGATCGCTATCCTGTGCGGTCGATCACCCCCTACACGGTGCGCGACGAGCACACTTTCCTGCGACGGCTGGAGCGCCTCGGGCGGATGGAACCCGTCTTCGAGCGCCAGGAATACGCGCTCGGAACAGTCTGTGCCGCGGTTCCCATCACCGCAGGTGCGACGGCCGCCACGGTGGCCATCTCCATGCCCGCCCACCAGGCCGACCGGCTGCAGTCCGCGGCATATCAGTTGCAGAGGGAGGTCGGAAGGCTCGTAGGGACACTTGCTCTCTCTATCAACATCTGAAAACTCACTCCTTGTGATCTGCCATGTACTTTCAGCAAACTTCCTGAAGGTGTCAGGCGGATCGTTCCTGGCCAGTCGACGGCTACTGACGGGGTAGGCGATGCGCGAGTCGGTACAGGCAGAGGTCATGATGAGCTTTCTCGTCTCGGAGGAGCTCTCGTTCCGCATTCCGGTGGAGCTGTGCTACGAGACCTGTGATCCCTATGCCGTACGGCTGACCTTCCACTTGCCCGGCGACGCACCCGTGACCTGGGCGTTCGGACGCGAACTGCTGGTCGACGGGGTGGGACGTCCCTGTGGTGACGGGGACGTGCACATCGCGCCCGCCGAGCCGGACACCTTCGGCGACGTACTGATCCGGCTCCAGGTGGGCGCCGACCGGGCGCTGTTCCGATCGGGTGCGGCGCCACTCGTGGCGTTTCTCGACCGCACGGACAAGCTGGTGCCGCTCGGGCAGGAGGGCTCGCTCGCCGATTTCGACGCCCATCTGGACGAGGCGTTGGACCGGATCCTGGCGGAGGAGCAGAGCACTGGCTGAGGCCGTCAGCGGCGCTGTAACGGTTCCTCGCGGGTGATGCGTGCGGCGGGGTGGGGCTTGGGCGGCTCAGGTGCTGTAACGGTTCCTCAGACGTGTCAGGGCCTGGGATGGGGGCGAGTTCCGGACCGCTGCGTCGGCGGCGGGCAGGGAGGCGCAGCACTTTTGCGTCACCGTCTCCACGGCCAGGAAGTCTCATCGCTTGTGGCGGCGCCCCCTTCCCCCGCGTGCCAGGGCCATGACCGGAGCCGTCGTCGTCTCCGGGCGGTCGGCCGAGACCATGAGGGCGGCCAGGGCCGTGGTGACCGGTACCGAGGCGACCAGTCCGATCGACCCCACGAGCGTGCGCACGATCTCCTCGGCGACCAGTTCGCTGTTGGCGACCGTCGCCACACCGCTCTGCGCGATCGAGAAGAGCAGCAGCAGCGGCAGCGCGGCACCGGCGTACGCCAGGACGAGCGTGTTCACGACCGATGCGATGTGGTCGCGTCCGATGCGGATGCCCGCGCGGTACAGGCCGCGCCAGCCCATCGAAGGATTCGCCTCGTGGAGCTCCCAGACCGCCGATGTCTGTGTCACCGTCACGTCATCGAGAACGCCCAGCGAACCGATGATGACGCCGGCGAGCAGCAGACCGCTCATGTCGATGTGCGGGTACAGACCGTGGATCAGACCTGTGTTGTCGTCCGTGTTCCCGGTCAGCGCGGCCCAGTCGATGAACTCCGAGCCCAGCAGACCGATGAGCGACAGCGAGATGAGTGTGCCGAGCACCGCCACCGAGGTGCGGGCCGAGAGACCGTGGCACATGTAGAGGGCGATCAGCATGATGGCGCTCGATCCGACCACGGCCACGAGCAGCGGGTTCGAGCCCTGCAGAATCGCCGGCAGGATGAAGAGACTCAGCACCAGGAAACTCACGGCAAGCGCGATGAGCGCCATGACGCCGCGCATCCGGCCCACGATTACCACGGCGACGGCGAAGATGCCGGCGAGCAGAGCCATGGGGAACTTGCGGTTCACATCGGTGACCGAATACTGCAGATCCCTGGGAGCGGAGGGCTCGTAGGCGACTACGACCTCCTCACCCTGATGCAACTGCCGTGACTGGTCCGGCTGGACGATCTCCGTGAAGGTACGGCCCTTGTCCTTGCCGGTGTCGACGCGCACCGTCGCTTTCTTGCAGGTGCCGCTCGCCTCCTGCTGCGCCGAGGAACCCTCGGCGGTGGAGGTGTCGCCGGTCGGGGTCCCACCCGAGGCGTTCACGGACTTGCAGTCCACCGCCACGACCGTGGTGACGGTCGCCTGCTGTGTCTGCCGGTCGAAGCCGACACCGGTCCGCTTGTGGTCCGGTACGCCGCCGGGCCACAGCACCACGAGGCCGACCACGACCGCCGCGGTGAAGGGGATGAGGATCGCGGCGATGACTCTGCGCAGGTGACGAGAGACGGGGGCGGCGGGGCCGTGGCTGTGGGAGTGGCCGTGCCCGCCGCCGGACCCGTGGCCGTCGCCCGACCCATGCCCAGAGCCGTCTCCGTGCCCGTCTCCGTGCCCGTGTCTGCCTCCGTAACCATGGTCGTGGTTGCCCGGGCCGCGGCCGTGAGGTGGCTCCGAGGGCGGATAGGGGGACGGTTGCTGCATCGTGGTCACCGACCGATCATCGCAAAAATGGCGCGAGGCCTACTGTGCAGGCCGCGGAATTAGACGCTAGCGTGAGAGGACCTTTGCACACGCGGGAGCTCGGAGCACCGGGCTGAGAGGGCGCTGACCTCCGTGGACGCGATGTTTCACGTGGAACATCGCCGGGCGGAAACCGCTGCGTCGACCGCTGAACCTGTTACCGGGTAATGCCGGCGTAGGGAGTAGGTCTCATGACCAACAAGGATGCGCGCACGCCTGCCTCCGACCAGGAGCACATGTCCCCGGAGGCCGGAAAGTCCATTGGCTGGCACAAGGCGTTCATCGAGGGCTCGCGTCCCGATCTGCGGGTGCCGGTCCGTCAGGTGCACCTCACCAACGGGCCGTCGGTCACGCTGTACGACACCTCCGGCCCGTACACCGATCCGCTCGTGGAGACGGACGTCCGCAGGGGTCTGGCGCCGCTGCGAGTGAACTGGATCGCCGCTCGCGGAGACACCGAAGAGTACGCGGGCCGACCCGTCCGTCCCGAGGACGACGGGATCAAGCACACGTCGCCGCGTGGGGGTCTGCGCAACCTCGACGCGGTATTCCCGGGACGGCCGCGCCAACCGCGCCGGGGCCGTGACGGCAAAGCGGTCACGCAGCTCGCCTACGCGCGGCGCGGCGAGATCACGCCCGAGATGGAGTTCGTGGCCATCCGGGAGGATGTGTCACCCGAGGTCGTGCGCGAGGAGATCGCGGCGGGTCGCGCGGTTCTTCCCGCCAACGTCAACCACCCGGAGATCGAGCCGATGATCATCGGCAAGCGGTTCCTGGTGAAGGTGAACGCCAACATCGGCAACTCGGCAGTGACGTCCTCCATCGAGGAGGAGGTCGAGAAGATGACCTGGGCGACCCGTTGGGGCGCCGACACGGTCATGGATCTGTCCACCGGCCGCAACATCCACACCACGCGCGAGTGGGTGCTGCGCAACTCCCCCGTGCCGATCGGCACAGTGCCCCTGTACCAGGCTCTCGAGAAGGTCGACGGGAAGGCCGAGGAGCTGACCTGGGAGATCTACAAGGACACGGTCATCGAGCAGGCCGAGCAGGGCGTGGACTACATGACGGTGCATGCGGGTGTGCGCCTGCCGTATGTGCCGCTGACCGCGAACCGGAAGACCGGCATCGTCTCGCGAGGCGGCTCGATCATGGCGGCGTGGTGCCTCGCCCACCACAAGGAGTCGTTCCTGTACGAGAACTTCGAGGAACTGTGCGAGATCCTCGCGGCGTACGACGTCACCTACTCGCTGGGCGACGGCCTGCGGCCAGGCTCGATCGCCGACGCCAACGACGAGGCGCAGTTCGCGGAACTGCGCACTCTCGGAGAACTCAACCGGATCGCCAGGCGCTTCCATGTGCAGACCATGATCGAGGGCCCAGGTCATGTCCCGATGCACAAGATCAAGGAGAACATCGACCTGCAACAGGAGGTCTGCGACGAGGCGCCGTTCTACACACTGGGGCCGCTGACGACGGACATCGCGCCGGCGTACGACCACATCACCTCCGGTATCGGTGCCGCGATGATCGCGTGGTGGGGCACGGCCATGCTCTGCTACGTCACGCCCAAGGAGCATCTGGGGCTGCCCAACCGTGACGACGTCAAGACCGGTGTCATCACCTACAAGATCGCCGCCCATGCGGCCGACCTCGCCAAGGGGCACCCGGGCGCTCAGGAGTGGGACGACGCGCTGTCCGACGCGCGCTTCGAGTTCCGCTGGGAGGATCAGTTCAACCTGGCCCTCGATCCGGACACCGCCCGTGCCTTCCACGACGAGACTCTCCCGGCGGAGCCGGCCAAGACGGCCCACTTCTGCTCGATGTGCGGGCCGAAGTTCTGCTCGATGAAGATCAGCAAAACCATCACATCGCGATTCGGTGACGCTGCTGTCGGAGGCGCCACACAAGACGAGATCACGGAGGGGATGCTGCAGAAGTCGAAGGAGTTCGCGGCGGGCGGGAACCGGGTGTACCTGCCGGTCGCGGACTGAGGGCGCTGCCGCGTTCATCCGCTGGTACTGAACCTCCTGTGCCGCAGGGGGCCCTCGTGTCCCACCAGGCATGCCCGTCATGAAGGGTGCCGCAGAAATCGAAGGAGTCCGCGGCAAGCGGGAACTGCCCGTTCGAAGGAAACTCCTCTACCCTCTGCCAGGTGATCACGTGCCGAGCGGAGGGGGTGGGTCGTGGTCTCCAAGGATCTGGCCGAGGTGACGTCGCTCGAGCAGTTGGGCGCGCTGCTCGGAGAGCCGACGCCGGCAGCGGCGGACAAGGTGCGGACCAGTCTCCACGAGCACGACAAACAGTGGTTGGCTGCGTCGCCCTTCTGCCTGGTGTCGACCTCGGCCGCCGACGGCAGTTGCGACACGTCGCCGAAGGGCGATCCGGCCGGATTCACGCTGGTCCTCGACGACACGACGATCGCCATACCCGACAGGCCGGGGAACCGGCGCGGCGACGGGTTCCGCAACATACTGAGCAATCCGCAGGTAGGGCTGCTGTACCTGATACCGGGCCGCAGTGACACCCTGCGCATCAACGGACGGGCTCGCATCCTTCAGGACGCTCCGTTCTTCGACCAGATGGTGGTGAAGGGGAACCGTCCGAAGCTGGCGCTGCTGATCGAGGTCGGCGAGGTCTTCTACCACTGCCCGAAGGCTTTGCTGCGGGCCGGGATCTGGAAGACGGAGAGCTGGAACCCGGACGCGGCCCCGTCACGTTCGCGGATCGCCAAGGCTCTTGAGCACCGTCCGGAGAGCCTGGAGGAGCTCGACCGGTACTACGGCCCCCGGTACGGGGAGCGCCTGTACGGCTGAAGTAGGCCGAAGACGTGTGCAACCGCGGGCCTCACGACCGTGCGGGGCGCGTACCCAGGGCGTATGGGAAATGAATGAACGGCGGTCGTACACACGTCCGACACCCCTGGAATCCAGCGAGCGCCGCCCGGAGCAGGTTCGATTCCCGGCGGCGCTCGTCGGTGGCGGTGCTTTCCGGTGGCCTGCGCGGGCCTCTCGGAACTCGGCGCGACGACGGCTCCTCCCACAACCCATCGGAGCGACACGAGTCCCTGGACGCCGCGCACCAGGGCCCTCGGCCCGAAGGCACCGGCCCCCACCCCCTCGTGCCGGTGTCGGCCGGTGGCACCGGCACGGGCGGCCGGCACTTCCTCACTCCGGTCGGTGCTCCGGCCCCCCGAAGTCCGGACTGGTGAAGTCCGGGCTGGTGAAGCTGGGTCGGGGTCCCGCGGGGCCGCTGTCGGGGCTGCTGAAACCCGGCCGGTCGTAGCCGAGGTGCGGGATGCGGCTGGGTGTCGTTTCGGGTGTCTTACGGCTCGTCGCGACCGTGTCCGAGTCGGCGAGCGCCTCGCGGAGGAACGGCAGGATGCCGCGCTCCAGCAGGGCCTCCTGCCAGACTTCCCGGGCCTGGGCCACCTCCACGGCCAACTCGCCTTGCAGGCGTGGTTCGTCGTCGGAGGAGCCGTTGCGCAGGGCGGTGAGCAGAAGTCCGATCGCGGCGATCAGGATCGTCGCCGCGGTCACCGCGCCGAAGACCCACCCGGTGGTCAGGAGGGTCCGGGCGAACGCCTGGTCGGGGTTGACCATCTTGAGGATGTAACCCACGAGCAGGAAGATCACCGCGGCGGCACCGGCGAGGAAGGGGGCGAGCACCGCGATGACGGCACCGGCCCCGGCACTCGTGGCGGCCTCTCCCATCGCGGCGGCAAGCCCCACGCCCTCCATTTCCTGCTCGAGGGAGCGGGTCGCGCTCTCATGGACGGGCGGGGTGGGAGGCGCCGGCCGGCGCAGTTCCTCGCGGACCTTCACATAGTGGTGGTACTCGGTCGCCGCCGCCGCCGCGATGAGAGCGGTGGCGTTCAGCGCCATGGTGCGCAGTTGTTCGGGGTTGAGCCGCTGTCCCACAGCGGCCAGTTCCGGGCGGTGTGGTGCGGAGCGCAGCGCCTCATCGAGGATCCGCTCGTAGTCCTGGCGGTCCTCGCTCAGCAGGTGCTGCGGAACGCTGTTCATGTGCATCCCCCGATGCTCCGTAGGGCTTGGGGCTCGACATGCTGACGAGCCGTCGGGCAGAAACGGAGGGGAGCCTGCTACGGATAAGCCGATGGTAGAGCGGCGACGGCACACGGTGACAGGGGGTTTCAGGAAATTGCACCGCTGAGCCGCGCCGCCTACGACCGTACTGTGCCGGGGTCACGTGCCCCGTGAACGCCTAGCGCTCCAGGGGGAGTTGCTGGACGAGCAGCTTGCCGGCCATGGTCACTCCGCCGTCCATCGCGATCGCCAGCCCGTCCGCGTAGACGTGCGGCCCCTCGACCACCGGGCCGGTGCCGTCCTCGCCCTCTTCCGAGCCGACCTGGCCGAGCAGGTAAGGGATGGGGCTGTGGCCATGGACGACGCGCCTGCCGCCGTATGTCTCCAGCAGGGACCGTGCGGCGTCGGCGCCGCCCTCGTCGCGGAAGGAGAAGCGCTTGGTGAACTTCCGGAACAGGTCCCACACCTCGTCCGCGTCGTTGCGCGTGAGCGTCTCGTGGATGGTGTCGTTGACCGCTTCGATGGAGTCGCCGTAGTCGAGGTACGCGGTGGTGTCCGAGTGGACCAGGAGATGTCCGTCGACCTCCTCGACCGCGTCCAGACGGGCCATCCACTGGAGGTGGTGATCCTGCAGTCGGTCCATGTCCGTCTTCTGGCCGCCGTTGAGCAGCCATGCCGCCTGGAAGGTGACCGTCCCCGCACCGGAGGTGACCGGTGTGTCGCCGAACCGCTTGGCGCCGAGGAGGAGCAGCTCGTGGTTGCCCATGAGCGCCTTGCAGTAGCCGCCGGCCGCGGCGGCCTCCGCGGACAGCCGCATCACCAGATCGATGACGCCGATGCCGTCGGGTCCGCGATCGGTGAAGTCCCCCAGGAACCACAGCCGCGCCGTGCCGGCGGACCAGTGCCCGGCGGAGTCGATGAGGCCCTTCTCCTGAAGCGCCGCCATGAGCTGGTCGAGAAAACCGTGGACGTCCCCGACGACGAACAGCGGCCCCGGACCGTCGGCGTGCTGCTGGGCCGGGACGGACGCGGGGTCGACGGTCGTCTGGAGGGTGTCGCCGCGGTCGACGACAGGGAGGTCCCGCTCGGTGGGCGTATAGGCGTCGGAGTGCTCGTGGGGGTACGCCTCCGGTGCGGTGACGGGCGGGGCGACCTGGCCGGGGGGGATGCTCTGCGCGTACGGACCGGTCTCGTGGACGTACGCGGGCACCCGGAAGTCACGCAACGTCGCCGCCTGCTTTGCCTCGGGTCCCTGACCGGCCCCCTGAGTCATCGACCCCTCCACCATCGCGCCGCATCTGCACCGCTTCGGACTGCCTGGTCGCAGCGGCCCGCGGTGTCGTGGGCCCATCATAGGAATGCGGATCGCGCCATGTGATGACCCAGGGGTGGTGAATCGGGGAAGGGCCCCAGTTCACCGAGGCTTTCGCCCTAAATGGGCGGGGCTTTCCCCCAACCGATGTCCGGACCCTCGGCCGCCCGCGGGCCATCTGGGCGTCGCCCGCGGGTCACCGGCGGCTATCCCTGCTCGGGCGACCGGGGCGGACTGACCGTCGTCCGCGGCGGGCGCCGCTCGGACGACGTGCGGACGATCAGTTCCGTCGGTATCACCTGCTCGACGGGCTGCTCCGACTGCACCCCCTCGATGGCGTCGATGAGGAGCTGGACCACTGCTGTGCCGATCCGGCGCGGCCTCAGCGAGAGCGTCGTGACGGGTGGTTCGGTGTTGGCGTACACGGCGGACTCGCTGCAGCACACGAGCAGCAGATCGTCGGGGACGCGCAGTCCGTAGCGCCGAGCGGCTGCCAGCAGGTCGGTGCCGTTCGGGTCGAAGAGCCCGTAGACCGCGTCGGGTCGGTCGGGACGGGCCAGTAAACGGTCGGCGGCGACGGCGCCCGCGCACGGGTCGTGGGCCGGATAGGCCTCGTAGACGGGGTCCTGTCCGACACGCTCGCACCAATTCAGATACGCGGTCGTGGACAGGTGCGTGTACGTGTCCGTGGTGGTGCCGGTGAGCAGTCCGATCCGGCGGGCGCCCGCCTCCGCCAGGTGGTCGAGGATGCCCAGGACCGCGGCCTCGTGGTCGTTGTCGACCCAGGCGGTGACCGGGAGCGAGCCGGCCGGGCGGCCGTCGGAGACGACCGGTAACCCCTGCCGGACCAGCTCGCTGACCATCGGGTCCTGGTCGGAGGGGTCGATGACGACCGTGCCGTCCAGGGCGACGTTCGACCACACGTCGTGGCGCGAGGTCGCGGGCAGGATGACCAGGGCGTAGCCCCGGGCGAGCGCGGCCGAGGTGGCGGCTCTGGCCATCTCCGCGAAGTACGCGAACTCGGTGAAGGTGAAAGGTTCATCCCCGTACGTCGTCACGGTCAGGCCGATCAGGCCGGACTTGCCGGTGCGGAGGGTGCGGGCCGCGGCCGAGGGGCGATACCCGAGCCGGTCGGCGACCTCGCGAACGTGGCGCCGGGTGGCGTCCGGCAGCCTGCCCTTGCCGTTGAGGGCGTCGGAGACGGTCGTGATGGAGACCCCGGCGGCGGCGGCCACGTCTCTGATGCCCGCCCGTCCCGGTCGGCTTCCTCGGCGGGAGGTCTCCGCCCGGCTCACCTGGTGCTTCCCTGCTGCAGTCATGGCGAGCCGATAGTAGGGCTCGTGCGGTGGGGTGGTGCGGACGCATATGCACCCGTTGACAGGCACGTTTCTGCATGGTCAATTTCCATCAAATGCCTTGGAACTTAAAAGATCTGAACGATCCAACATCAGTACATGACTTGTCGGCACGTATGGGCCTGCCAAGCTCGCCATATTTCGAAGAGGTCTCAACTCACCTTCACGAGGGATGCGCGCCAGGGCGTGAGCCACGGGCGCGTGTCGCAGACGACGACGCGCCCCCCTGGCTGATGCGCCTTTGTGTGATGATGCGCCCCGATTCGTACGGCGATGCGCCCCCGTTTCCATGGTGATGCGAACGGAGGCGTACGCGGTTGTCCACAGCCCATTCGCAGCAGCGCCGAATCCTCATAAGGTGAGAAGCATTGGACGCCGGTGGCGGGTCACGGGCCGGTGATGTGCGCGAGGAGGACTGCAGTGAGCGAGACGAGCCCGAGGCTGCGTGCCGTGCTGGATGACATCCCCACCTACAAGCCCGGGAAGTCTGCCGAGACGGGCGGTCCGGTGGGCTACAAACTGTCCTCGAACGAGAACCCGTACCCCCCGCTGCCGGGCGTGCTGGAGAGCGTGACCGCGGCGGCCTGTTCCTTCAACCGCTACCCGGACATGGCGTGCACGGGCTTGATGAGCGAGTTGTCGGAGCGCTTCGGGGTGCCCCAGTCACACCTCGCGACCGGCACCGGCTCGGTCGGCGTCGCCCAGCAGCTGCTGCAGGCCACGAGCGGCCCGGGCGACGAGGTGATCTACGCCTGGCGCTCCTTCGAGGCGTACCCGATCATCACCCGGATCAGCGGTGCGACCTCGGTGCAGGTGCCGCTCACCCCGGGCGACGTCCACGACCTGGACGCGATGGCGGACGCGATCACCGACCGGACCCGGCTGATCTTCGTCTGCAACCCCAACAACCCGACCGGTACGGTGGTGCGCAGGGAGGAGCTGGAGCGCTTCCTGGACCGGGTGCCGGACGATGTGCTGGTGGTGGTCGACGAGGCGTACCGGGAGTTCATCCGTGACGCCCAGGTGCCGGACGGCGTCGAGCTGTACCGCCGTCGACCGAACGTCTGTGTGCTGCGCACCTTCTCCAAGGCCTACGGTCTCG
Organism: Streptomyces chiangmaiensis; assembly: GCF_036281785.1. NCBI lineage: Bacteria > Bacillati > Actinomycetota > Actinomycetes > Kitasatosporales > Streptomycetaceae > Streptomyces > Streptomyces chiangmaiensis. Next base: position 27,866 of record NZ_JAYWVC010000023.1, read on the forward strand.
CGGGGTTGCGCGTCGGATTCGCGATCGCCCACGAGCCGGTGGCCGCGGCGCTGCGCAAGACGGCGGTGCCCTTCGGTGTGAGCCAGCTGGCGCAGGAGGCGGCGATTGCCTCGCTGCGGGCGGAGGACGAACTGCTGGGCCGCGTCGGTTCGCTGGTGTGCGAGCGCACGCGGGTCGTCGAGGCCCTGCGCGCCCAGGGCTGGACCGTGCCCGAGACGCAGGCGAACTTCCTGTGGCTGCGGCTGGGCGAGCGGACCATGGACTTCGCGGCCGCCTGCGAGCAGGCCGGCGTGGTCGTCCGGCCCTTCCCGGGCGAAGGGGTGCGCGTGACGATCGGCGAGGCCGAGGCGAACGACATCTTGATGAAGGTCACGGAAGTCTTCCCCAAGGAGCGCTAGCCGCGCCTCATGCCTGCATGCACCGGCGTGCCCTCGCCGTCCTCGTGGCGGTGAGGGCACGCCGAGCGCGTTCAGGGCCGTCGATCCTCGGGCCCCGGGAGCGGCCGGGTCGCGCCATGGGTCTGCCGGTTTTGGCTCGTGGCCACTCGGCCATCCGCTTAAGGCCCCCCGCCCATCCGGTCTCGAACCCCCATGCGCCATAATTGCTTGTGAATGTGAACGCGTTCACAAACGCGTCCTGATTGCTCCCGTGATGTCTGGGGCAAAAGGGGCAGGCCGCCGCTTGTGGTCACGGCGACGTAAGGAGAAGACGACGTGGACATGGCTCTGGCACCGGAGACTCTGGCGCGATGGCAGTTCGGCATCACCACCGTCTACCACTTCCTGTTCGTCCCCCTGACGATCTCGCTGGCCGCACTGACGGCCAGTCTGCAGACCGCTTGGGCGCGGACAGAAAAGGAGAAGTACCTCCGGGCCACGAAGTTCTGGGGCAAGCTTTTCCTGATCAACATCGCGATGGGTGTCGTCACCGGCATCGTCCAGGAGTTCCAGTTCGGCATGAACTGGTCCGCCTACTCGCGCTTCGTCGGCGACATCTTCGGTGCCCCGCTCGCCTTCGAGGCCCTCGTAGCCTTCTTCTTCGAGTCCACCTTCATCGGCCTGTGGATCTTCGGCTGGGACAAGCTGCCGAAGAGGATCCACCTCGCCTGCATCTGGATGGTGTCCATCGGCACGATCCTGTCGGCGTACTTCATCCTCGCGGCCAACTCCTGGATGCAGCACCCGGTCGGCTACCGGATCAACAAGGAGAAGGGCCGCGCCGAACTCACCGACTTCTGGCAGGTCCTGACCCAGAACACCGCGCTCACCCAGGTCTTCCACACCCTGTCCGCGGCGTTCCTCGCCGGCGGCGCGTTCATGGTCGGCATCGCCGCCTACCACCTGCTGCGCAAGAAGCACATCGCTGTGATGAAGACCTCGCTGCGGCTCGGTCTGGTCACCGTCGTCACCGCCGGTCTGCTCACCGCGGTGAGCGGTGACCTCCTCGGCAAGGTCATGTTCAAGCAGCAGCCGATGAAGATGGCCGCCGCCGAGGCCCTGTGGGACGGCGAGAGCCCCGCGCCCTTCTCGATCTTCGCCTATGGCGACGTCAGCAAGGGACACAACAGCGTCGAGCTGTCCGTCCCGGGGCTTCTGTCCTTCCTCGCCGACGACGACTTCAGCTCCTATGTCCCCGGCATCAACGACACCAGCAAAGCCGAGCAGCAGAAGTACGGCCCCGGCGACTACCGCCCGATCATCCCTGTCACCTTCTGGGGATTCCGCTGGATGATCGGCTTCGGCATGGCGTCCTTCACCATCGGGCTTGCCGGGCTCTGGCTCACCCGCAAGAAGTTCATGCTCCCCGCCCATCTGCGCGTGGGTGAGGACGAGGTGCCGCATCTGGTCCTCTTCCGGAAGAAGGCCCTCGGCCCGAAGCTCACCACGTGGTACTGGCGCATAGCCGTCCTGACCCTGGCCTTCCCGCTCATCGCCAGCTCCTGGGGCTGGATATTCACCGAGATGGGCCGTCAGCCGTGGGTCGTCTACGGCGTGCTGCGCACCCGTGACGCGGTCTCCCCCGGTGTGTCCCAGGGCGAGGTCATCACGTCCATGACCGTGTTCACGCTGCTCTACGCGATTCTCGCGGTCATCGAGGTCAAGCTGCTCGTCAAGTACGTCAAGGCGGGACCGCCCGAGCTCAGTGAGTCCGATCTCAACCCGCCCACAAAGATCGGCGGCGACTCCAGGGACGCCGACAAGCCGATGGCCTTCTCGTACTAGGCCCAGGGAGCGCCCACATCATGCAACTTCACGACGTCTGGTTCGTCCTCATCGCGGTTCTCTGGATCGGCTACTTCTTCCTGGAGGGCTTCGACTTCGGAGTCGGCATCCTCACCAAGCTGCTGGCTCGCGACCGGCCGGAGCGGCGGGTGCTGATCAACACGATCGGCCCCGTATGGGACGGTAATGAGGTATGGCTGATCAGCGCGGGCGGTGCGACATTCGCCGCGTTCCCCGAGTGGTACGCCACGCTCTTCTCCGGTTTCTATCTGCCGCTGCTGATCATTCTGGTCTGCCTGATCGTGCGCGGTGTCGCCTTCGAGTACCGGGTGAAGCGGCCCGAGGAGAGTTGGCAGCGCAACTGGGAAACCGCGATCTTCTGGACCTCGCTGATCCCCGCGTTCCTGTGGGGTGTGGCTTTCGGCAACATCGTGCGGGGGGTGAAGATCGACCGAAATCTCGAGTACGTGGGCACCTTCGGGGACCTGCTCAACCCGTTCGCACTTCTCGGTGGTCTGGTGACGCTGACCCTGTTCACCTTTCACGGCGCGGTGTTCACGGCTCTCAAGACCATCGGGGACATCCGGGAGCGGGCTCGGAGGCTGGCCCGGTGGGTCGGGCTGGTGACGGCCGTCCTGGCGCTGCTCTTCCTCGTCCGGGCGCAGATCGAACAGGGTGACGGCAAGAGCCTGGTCGCGCTGAGCGTGGCGGTGGCCGCGCTCGTCGCGGCGCTCGCGGCGAACCAGGCCGGGCGTGAGGGATGGGCGTTCGCGCTCTCCGGCGTCACCGTCGTGGCCGCGGTCGCGATGCTCTTCCTGACGCTCTTTCCGAACGTCATGCCCTCCACGCTCAACGCGGACTGGAGTCTGACGGTGAACAACGCCTCGTCGAGCCCCTACACCCTGAAGATCATGACCTGGTGTGCCGGGATCGCCATGCCGATCGTCCTGCTCTACCAGGGATGGACGTACTGGGTGTTCCGCAAGCGTATCGGCACACAGCACATCGCCGACGCTGCCGGAGCCGTGCACTGAGTTCTGGTGGGGACGGGCGTTTCGTATGAAACACTCGCCCCCCGGCCGGAAAGGCATGTTTCACGTGAAACCGATCGACCCGCGACTGCTCCGTTACGCCCGGACCACCCGCCTCTTCCTCGTGGCGGTCGTCGGGCTGGGTGCCGTGGGAGCAGTACTGGTCATCGCTCAGGCGATGCTGATCTCCGACGTGGTCGTCGGAGCCTTCCAACGCCACTACGCGGTCGCCGAACTGCGTACCCCTCTGCTCCTCCTGGTGGCCGTGGCGGCCGGCCGGGCACTGGTCTCCTGGCTCACCGAGCTCGCCGCCCACCGTGCGAGCGCGGCGGTGAAGTCCGAGCTGCGCCGACGGCTGCTGGAGCGGGCGGGGGCACTCGGTCCCGGGTGGCTGGGCGAGCAGCGGACCGGATCGCTGGTCGCCCTCGCCACACGAGGGGTCGACGCCCTCGACGACTACTTCTCGCGCTATCTGCCGCAGTTGGGACTCGCGGTCGTCGTGCCGGTGGCGGTGCTCGCACGGATCGTGACCGAGGACTGGGTGTCGGCGGCGCTCATTGTCGGCACGCTCCCGCTCATCCCGCTCTTCATGATGCTGATCGGCTGGGCCGCCCAGTCCCAGATGGACCGGCAGTGGCGGCTGCTGTCCCGGCTGTCCGGGCATTTCCTCGACGTGGTCGCCGGGCTGCCGACGCTCAAGGTGTTCGGCAGGGCCAAGGCGCAGGCCGAGTCCATCAAGCGGATCACCGGTGAATACCGGCGGGCGACGATGCGGACGCTGCGGATCGCGTTCCTGTCGTCCTTCGCGCTGGAACTGCTCGCCACGATCTCCGTCGCACTCGTCGCGGTGACGATCGGCATGCGGCTCGTCCACGGCGACATGGATCTGTACACCGGGCTGGTCATCCTCGTACTCGCGCCGGAGGCCTATCTGCCGCTGCGGCAGGCGGGCGCGCAATACCACGCGGCGGCAGAGGGCCTGTCCGCGGCCGAGGAGATCTTCGCGGTCCTGGAGACACCCGTACCACCGTGCGGTACCCGGACGCTTCCGGACGGGGAGATCGCCTTCGAGGGTGTGACCGTGCAGTATCCCGGTCGGTCCTCCGATGCGGTGTCAGCTGTGTCCTTGACGGTCGGAGCCGGTGAGACCGTAGCCCTCGTCGGACCGAGCGGCGTCGGCAAGACGACGCTGCTGAACGTTCTGCTCGGATTCGTTCGGCCCACCGACGGGCGCGTACGCGTCGGCGGAGCCGATCTCGCCACCGCCGACCTGGGCGAGTGGCGCTCGCGGATCGCCTGGGTGCCGCAGCGACCGCATCTGTACGCGGGCACCATCACCGAGAATGTACGGCTGGCCCGGCCGGACGCGGACGATGCCGCGGTACGCAGGGCACTGGCCGATGCCGGGGCGCTGGAATTCGTGGAGGCCCTGCCCGACGGGGCCGACACAGTGCTCGGTGAGGACGGCGCGGGACTCTCCGCGGGGCAGCGGCAACGGCTGGCCCTGGCACGGGCGTTCCTCGCCGACCGGCCGGTGCTGCTGCTCGACGAGCCGACGGCGTCCCTGGACGGAGCGACCGAGGCGGACGTCGTGGAGGCGGTGCGCCGCCTGGCCGTCGGCCGGACGGTGCTGCTCGTCGTGCACCGGCCGGCGCTGCTCGGGTTGGCGGACCGGGTGGTGCGGCTCGACGCGCAGGAGTGCGCCGCCACGAGCGGCCCCGCGCCGTCCGCATCCGTGGCGCCGCCCCAGCACGCGACACCGCAGGGGACGTCGGCATCCGACGAGCAGACGCTCACCACCGCTCTGTTGCGGCACGGTGGAGTGCTCACCCGCGTCCGCGCCATGGCCGGCCCTCGCCGCGGTCGCCTCGCCCTCGCGCTGCTGCTCGGCAGCCTTGCGCTCGGAAGCGCCGTCGGACTGATGGCCACGTCCGGCTGGCTCATCTCGCGAGCCTCCCAACAGCCCCCCGTGCTGTATCTGATGGTCGCCGTGACGGCGACGCGGGCGTTCGGCATCGGGCGGGCCATGTTCCGTTACGCGGAGCGGCTCGTGTCGCACGACGCGGTGCTGCGGATGCTGGCCGACACCCGGGTCGCCGTCTACCGGCGCCTGGAACGCCTCGCCCCGGCCGGGTTGCGGACCGCGCGGCGCGGCGACCTGCTGACCCGTCTCGTCGCCGATGTGGACACGTTGTCGGACTACTGGCTGCGCTGGCTGCTGCCCGTGGGCGCGGCGCTGGTCGTGTCGGCCGGTTCCGTCGGCTTCACCGCCTGGCTGCTGCCCGAAGCCGGTGCCGTCTTGGCCGTCGGGCTGCTGGCGGCCGGCGTCGGCGTACCCCTGGCGACCGGAGCCGTGGCGCGCCGCGCGGAGCGGAGACTGGCGCCCGCTCGGGGCGCGTTGGCGACCCGGGTCACCGACCTGCTCACCGGGACGGCCGAGTTGACGGTCGCAGGTGCGCTGCCCGAGCGTACGGCCGAGGCCCGGCGGGCGGACGGAGTCCTCACCCGCATCGCCTCCCGTGCTGCCACCGCAACCGCGCTCGGCGACGGGCTCACCACGCTCGTCACCGGTCTGACCGTCGCGGCTGCCGCCCTCGTCGGCGCCCAGGCCGTGGCCGACGGGCGACTCGGCGGTGTGTCCATGGCCGTCGTGGTGCTCACCCCTCTGGCCGCGTTCGAGGCGGTCCTGGGTCTGCCGCTCGCCGTGCAGCACCGGCAGCGGGTACGCAGGAGCGCGGAGCGCGTGTACGAGGTGCTGGACGCCGCCGAACCGGTGCATGAACCGGAGTGGCCGAGGCATGCACCTTCGTCTCCCTTCCCGCTCGTCCTGGAAGGGCTGACCGCCCGCCACGACGGCCGGCGCCGCAACGCCCTCGCCGGGTTCGACCTCACCCTCGAACAGGGCCGCAGGATCGCCGTGGTCGGCCCGTCGGGCGCAGGGAAGACCACACTCGCGCAGGTTCTGCTGCGGTTCCTCGATGCGGACTCCGGTTCCTACACGCTCGGCGGCACCGACGCGTACGCCCTTCAGGGGGACGACGTCCGACGCCTGGTCGGGCTGTGCGCCCAGGACGCCCATCTCTTCGACAGTTCGGTACGGGAGAACCTGCTGCTGGCACGGAAGGACGCCAGTGAGGCGGAGCTGCGCGACGCGCTCGCGCGGGCACGACTGCTCGACTGGGCCGACGACCTCCCCGACGGCCTCGGCACGTTGGTCGGCGAGCACGGCGCACGACTGTCCGGCGGTCAGCGCCAGCGGCTCGCGCTGGCCCGGGCCCTGCTTGCCGACTTCCCCGTCCTGGTCCTCGACGAGCCCGCGGAACACCTCGACCTGCCGACGGCGGACGCGCTCACGGCGGATCTGCTGGCCGCCACGGAGGGCCGCACGACACTGCTGATCACTCATCGGCTGGCCGGTCTCGAGGCGGTCGACGAGGTGATCGTGCTCGCGGAGGGCCATGTGGTCCAGCGCGGTGCCTACGCCCAACTCGCAGCGGTCGAGGGGCCGTTGCGGGAGATGCTGGAACGGGAGGCTCGCGGCGACCTCCTGCGCGACCTGGCCGGACGCACCACCTCGGCGGTTCCGGACTTCGCCGAGGTCCAGGGGGCCGGCTCCCGGTAGGGCGGACGGAGCAGTGGCCGACCCTCCTCCGGGGGATGCCACTGGGCCATCCGAGGCCGTCCTGTCCTCCAGCCGCAGGACGTCGGCAGGACTGCGGCCGCGACACGGGCCACGATCATTGACATGCGATCATCTCACCGTAGTTCCCTGGCTGTTTCCCTGCTCCTGTGCACCGTCGCGGTGTTCCCGGAAATATCCGCCGCAGCCGCCGACGGGGCGTCGGGCGTCGATGTGGCTTCCCGTGCCAGTGTCCTGGTGGAGCGGCTGAACGAGGACGCCACCGTGGCGGCGCGGCAGTACGAGACAGCGCGCCGCGAGGCCGAGAGGCAGCGTTCCATAGCCCGGCGGGACGAGAAGCTCCTCGTCCGCGAGCGCACCCTGATAACGGCCCTGCGCAAGGACCTCGGACGAATAGCCCGCGCCCAGTACCGAATGAGCGGAGGGGTCTCCTACACCTCGCAGACGCTGCTCCTGGACAGCGCCCGCGAATTGATGCAGGGTCATGACGCACTCCCACGCCTGGACCTCGCGGTCGCCAACGCGGTCGCCAGGAGCCGCCGGGCGGAGACCCGTCTGACCGGGGAACAGGCACGGGCCTTGGCGCGGTGGCGGGTGCTGCAGAAGCGGAACGGGGACCTGGCCGCGCGGAACCGGATCCTTCAGACGAAGCTGGAGCTGGCGCGGGGGGTACTGCAGCGCCAGGCCGACGCGGCCGCGGCCGCGAGGACCTGCCGGGGCGCCGTCCATCTGGGCCAGCCGAGACGGAAGATCAGGCACCCATGGGTGGTGCCCGTGGAGGCGTACCGACTCTCCGCGGCCTTCGGCAGCGGCGGCAGCCACTGGGCGCGCGGGCACACCGGCCAGGACTTCGCGGTGCCCATCGGGACACCGGTGCGGGCCGTAGGGTCCGGGCAGGTGGTGCGCGTGACGTGTGGGGGCGCGTTCGGCATGGAGGTCGTGATCAGGCATCCGGGCGGCTACTGCACGCAGTACGCCCATCTCGCCGCCGTCACCGTCGACCCAGGTGACCGGGTGGCGGCCGGGCAGTGGATCGCCCAGTCGGGTACGACGGGCAACTCGACCGGTCCGCATCTTCACTTCGAGGTCCGGGCCACTCCCGAGTTCGGATCGGGCATCGATCCGGTGCCCTGGCTGGCGGCCCGGGGCGTGAGAGTGTGAGGTGCCTCGCCCGGGTCTACAACCGCTCCGCGAGGATCCGCTCGATCACGACGGCCACGCCGTCCTCGTTGTTGGCGACCGTCCGCCCGGACGCCGCCGCGATCACGTCCGGGTGCGCGTTGCCCATGGCGTACGACTGTCCTGCCCAGGACAGCATCTCCACGTCGTTCGGCATGTCACCGAAGGCGACGACCTCCTCGTGCGAGATGCCGCGTTCGGCGCAGCACAGCGCGAGCGTGCTGGCCTTGGAGACGCCGGGACCGCTGATCTCCAGCAGCGCGCTGGGGCTGGACCTGGTGATGGTCGCGCGGTCCCCGACGGCGAGGCGGGCCAGGGCGAGGAAGGCGTCCGGGTCCAGATCCGGGTGGTAGGCGAGGATCTTGAGCACGGGTTGCTGGGAGCCCGCGGCGTCCGGCGCGAGCAGCTCCTCGGCGGGCGCGCGGAGATCCGGGCTCTCGATGTGCAGCTTCGGGTAGTACGGCTCCTGGTAGAAGCCGTACGTCTGCTCGATGGCGTAGACGGTCCCGGGCGCGGCGTCCCGCAGCAGTCGTACGGCGTCGAACGCGTTCTCGCGGGCCAGCTCGCGGATCTTGACGAACCGATGGGTGCCCGGGCCGCCGTGCAGGTCGACCACGGCAGCGCCGTTGCCGCAGATCGCCAGTCCGTGTCCGTGGACATGGTCGCTGACCACGTCCATCCAGCGGGCCGGGCGGCCTGTGACGAAGAACACCTCGATACCGGCCTCTTCGGCAGCGGTCAGTGCGGCGACCGTGCGCTCGGAGACCGACTTGTCGTCGCGAAGGAGGGTGCCGTCGAGATCTGTCGCGATCAGACGGGGTGGAACGGTGGAAGCGGGCGTCTCGGGCTGTCGGGTCGCTGAGGTCACGGGCCTCATTCTCGCGCATATGCCCGCACGGCCGTGCGAAAGTCCGCACAGGTGCGTGGTGACGCCGCTCGCGTCACGCTCCGTCATGGTCAGTTCAGCTGTGCCGGCGCCTCCAGGGCGATCCGCTCGAAGACCTTCTCGTCCGCCGCGAAGTCGGAGTCGGGGATCGGCCAGTGGATCACGAGATCGGTGAAGCCAAGCTCCCGGTGCTGGCCGGCGAAGTCGACGAACGCGTCGAGGGACTCCAGCGGACGGCCGCGGTCCGGGGTGAAGCCGGTGAGCAGGATCTTGTCGAGCTCCGTCACATCACGGCCGATCGTGGCACACGCCTCGGCCAGCTTCTCGGTCTGTGCACGCAGTGCCTGGACCGACTGTTCGGGAGTCCCGGTCTCGTACAGCTTCGGGTCGCCGGTGGTCACCCAGGCCTGACCGTGCCGCGCGGCGAGCAGCAGACCGCGCGGCCCCGTGGCTGCCACCGCGAAGGGCAGCCGGGGCCGCTGGACACAGCCGGGTATGTTGCGCGCCTCGTCGGCCGAGTAGTAGCGGCCCTCGTACGAGACGGAGTCCTCGGTGAGCAGGCGGTCGAGCAACGGGAGGAACTCGCCGAACCGGTCGGCGCGCTCGCGCGGCGTCCAGGGCTCCTGGCCGAGCACGGTGGCGTCGAAGCCGGTGCCCCCCGCGCCGATGCCGAGGGTGATCCGGCCGCCGGAGACGTCGTCGAGGGAGATCAGCTCCTTGGCGAGGGTGACCGGGTGCCGGAAGTTCGGCGAGGTCACCAGGGTACCGAGTCGCATACTGTGCGTCACCGACGCGGCAGCCGTGAGTGTGGGGATCGCGCCGAACCACGGGCCGTCGCGGAAGGACCGCCACGACAGGTGGTCGTAGGTGAACGCAGTGTGGAAACCGAGCTGCTCCGCACGCTGCCAGGCGGCACGCCCGCCTTCGTGCCAGCGGACGTACGGCAGGATCACGGTGCTTAGACGCAGGCTCATGCCTCGAGCCTAAGGGGATGCACAAAGTGGTCGGATCCCCGGCTTGATCAGTGAGCCCCGGGAATCGCAGGCGTGAGGTCAGTGGGGGCCCGGGAAACGCAGGTACTGCGGTGGTACGGACCGGGTCAGCCACACCCCGTTGGCGCTCACATAAAAGACATGACCGTTGCGGCGCATGGCCTCGGCGTCCACGCCGAGGACGACCGGCCTACCGCGGCGGGCGCCGACGCGGGTGGCGGTCTCGCGGTCCGGCGACAGGTGGACGTCGTGGCGGTTCATAGGCCGGAGGCCCTCCGCGCGGATCGCGCCGAGATGGCGCGCGACGGTCCCGTGGTAGAGGTACGCGGGCGGGACGGCCGGAGGCAGCCCCAGGTCGACGTCGACGCTGTGGCCCTGGCTTGCGCGGATGCGGCTGCCCTCCACGGCGAAGCGCTTCTTGTCATTGCCGGCGACCACGTGATCCAGTTCGTCGCGCGTGATCCGGAAGCCGTGTGCGGCTGCTGCGGCGAGCAGCGTGTCGATCTCCACCCAGCCGGCCTCGTCGAGCGTGAGCCCGATCCGCTCCGGCTGGTGCCGCAGGTGCTTCGAGAGGTACTTCGACACCTTCACGGTGCGTCTGTCGTCGTTCCCTTCTTTCATGTCTCCAGCGTGCTGGAGAGACGAGGATCACGCATCTGATTTCGTCTTCGATGTTTGGTCCACAACCAAGTGCGGTTATCCACAGGTCACTTGACGGTTCTGTGGACAACTTGTAAGCCTCACAGGCTCGTTACCCAACTATGCGCGTATGAAGGCGATCTGTCTTGAGCATGCTCAAGGGCTCGTCCAGCACCCGAAGTTCGACGCATGTCGTGCCGCTCTCGAAGTTGTATGCGAAGTGAAAGTGGGGGATGAAATAAGCCAATTGTCCATAGTGTCCATAGGTGCCGGATCATCGCTTGGAGCCACGGCGTGATGACGAACAGGCCGCTCAACGGCGTGAGTTCGTTCTTTCCTCCCGAACCTCGATGCCGGTCAGGTGCGCTACCGGCTGGAGCATGCTGCCGACGTCACATGCTCAGTGAACTCCTGTCAGCAGCAAGCAAGGTGACTCTTCGCTCGCCCAACTCGGGGGAAACAGCGCAAGGAAGAGGAGCCAGCCCGGGCACAGCCCCAACTCCACTTTCACAGCGGTGGATCGAGCCGTGCGATCGCGCGCAGTGCCCTCGGTGCGAAGCGGGACATCAGGTGCGCACCACGTGCCTCAGGGGTGACCGGCACGACGGCCTGGTCGCGCACGACCGCACGCAGGATCGCGTCGGCGACCTTCTCCGGCGGGTACCCGCGCAGGCCGTACAAGCGCGCTGTCCTCTCCTGGCGCCGCTTCTCCTCGTCCGCGTCCACGCCCGTGAACCGCGCGGTCGAGGTGATGTTCGTGTGGACGAAGCCGGGGCAGACGGCCGACACTCCGATGTCCTGCCCGGACAGCTCCGCGCGCAGGCACTCGCTGAGCATCAGGACCGCCGCCTTGGAGGTGCTGTAGGCGGGCAGTGCCTTAGAGGGCTGATAGGCCGCCGCCGACGCGACGTTGACGATGTGGCCACCCTGTCCTCGCTCGGCCATCCGCCTCCCGAAGAGACGGCAACCGTGAATGACACCCCACAAGTTGACATCGAGGACCTTGCGCCAGTCGTCGGTGGTCGTGTCGAAGAAGGAACCGGACAGGCCGATACCGGCGTTGTTCACCAGCACGTCCACCACGCCGTACTCGGTGGCGACCTTCTCGGCGAGCTTCTCCATGGCCTGCTCGTCGGAGACGTCGGCCGTCTCGGCCCACGCCGCGGCAGCGCCGTTCAGCCGGGCCCGCTCCGCTGTGCGGACCGCTCCCTCCGCGTCCCGGTCGACGGCCACCACACGAGCTCCGGCCACGGCGAAGGCGAGCGCCGTGGCCCGTCCGATGCCGCTGGCCGCCCCGGTGACCAGCACGAGTTGTCCGGCGAACCGTTCCGCGTACCGCCCGGTCGCCGCCGCTTGCGGCCGTCCGTTCTCGACGGCGGTCACGAACTCCGAGATCCAGGCGGCCACTTGATCCGGCCGGGTGCGCGGGATCCAGTGCTTGGCCGGCAATGTGCGGCGGACCAACTGCGGTACCCACCGCTCCAGTTCGTCATAGAGCCGCTCGGACAGGAACGCGTCGCCCAGGGGCGTGATGAGCTGCACCGGCGCGTGCGCGTGGGCGTCGGTGCGCGGGTGGCTCAGCCGGGACCGAACGTTGTCGCGATACAGCCAGGCGCCGTGGGCGGCGTCCGTGGGCAGAGACGGGGCCGGATGGTCGCCGGCGGGCACCTTCTCGATCCGCCGGAGGATCTTCGGCCATCGGCTGCCGAGCGGGCCGCGCCAGGCGAGCTCCGGCAGAGCGGGTGTGTGCAGCAGGTACACATACCAGGACTTCGCACCCTGACCCAGCAGTTGGCCCACCCGGCGCGGGGTGGGACGCCTCACGCGCTGCTTGATCCAGTGCCCGAAGTGGTCCAGGGACGGGCCGGACATCGACGTGAAGGACGCGATCCGGCCCTCGGTGCGCTCGACGGTGACGAACTCCCAGGACTGCACCGACCCCCAGTCGTGCCCCACCAGGTGCACCGGACGGTCGGGGCTGACCGCGTCCACGACCGCCAGGAAGTCGTCCGTCAGCTTCTCCAGTGTGAATCCGCCGCGCAGGGGCCGGGGCGCGGTCGACCGGCCGTGCCCGCGGACGTCGTACAGCACGACATGGAAACGGCCGGCGAGGCGGCCGGCCACCTCCGACCACACCTCCTTGCTGTCCGGATAGCCGTGCACGAGCACCACCGTGGGCTGCCGAGGGTCTCCCAGCTCGGCGACGCACAGCTCGATTCCACCCGTTCGCACCCGGCGCTCGCGCGCCCCTGTGAGAGTCATCTGTCCTCCGTCCGGCGCCGCACTCCGCCACGATCGAATGGTCCGCCGGGACACCCCGGAACGCCACGCCCGTGCGTCCACACGCGCCCCGCGACCGCGCCACCGGGCGCTCGGAGGTCCCCGGTCCAGCCGCGCCACGATCGCTTCCGCACACGGGTACGCGAGCCGCGGGCCCGCCTTGCACCTCTGCGGCTCCGCGGGGGAGTTCGCGCGCCTCCGCCGTCACCACGCCACGCTCCGGTCACTCGCCGACTACGCTACGTGCCCGTAACGTGACACCGGCGAATCTCGCAGTTGTTAGAGATTTCGTCAATAGCGTGGCTTCACCCTGTGGAAAACCTCGGGCGTGTTCGACTTCAGGGTGACCCCTAAGGACCCGTACGACTGGAGTCTGACGTCAAGACGGCTCTGGGGTCTGACGACGTGCGTGGGCCGCGTCACTACCTTCGGGGATGTGACTGTGATCGCGACCGAAAGCCTGAGCAAGCGGTTCCCGAGGGTGACCGCGCTTGACCGGCTCTCCGTGGACGTCGGCCCCGGTGTGACGGGACTCGTCGGTGCCAACGGAGCCGGCAAGTCCACACTGATCAAGATCCTGCTGGGTCTGTCCCCCGCCACCGAGGGCCGAGCCGAGGTGCTCGGACTCGACGTCGCCACCAAGGGCGGCGCCATCCGCGAGCGCGTCGGATACATGCCGGAGCACGACTGCCTGCCGCCGGACGTGTCGGCCACCGAGTTCGTGGTCCACATGGCGCGCATGTCCGGCCTCCCCCCGGCCGCCGCGCGTGAGCGCACCGCGGACACCCTGCGCCATGTCGGCCTGTACGAGGAGCGCTACCGCCCCATCGGCGGCTACTCGACCGGCATGAAGCAGCGCGTCAAGCTCGCCCAGGCCCTCGTCCACGACCCCCAGCTGGTCTTCCTGGACGAGCCGACCAACGGCCTCGACCCGGTCGGCCGCGACGAGATGCTCGGCCTGATCCGCCGGGTCCACACCGACTTCGGCATCTCGGTCCTGGTCACCTCCCACCTGCTGGGCGAGCTGGAACGCACCTGCGACCACGTCGTCGTCGTCGACGGCGGCAAGCTCCTGCGCTCCAGCTCCACCCGGGACTTCACCCAGACCACCACGACCCTCGCGATCGAGGTCACCGACACCGACGAGCACCCGGACGGCACCAGCGCGGTCCGCGACGCGCTCCTGGAGCGCGGGGTGACCACCCATGACTGCAGCGGTCTGCCGGGCGCCGGCCACATCCTGCTGCTGACGGCGGAGGGCGAGCAGACCTACGACCTCGTCCGGGACGTGGTCGCCGGGCTGGGCCTCGGCCTGGTCCGCATGGAGCAGCGCAGGCACCAGATCGCGGAGGTCTTCAAGGACAGCGACGAGCAGCGGAAGGAGGCGATCGGCCATGGCGGTTGAGCAGCCCACGGCCCGTGGAGCCGAGCAGACCCGGATCCACAACATCGGCTACCGCACGTACGACGGCCCGCGACTCGGCCGCGCCTACGCGCGCCGCTCGCTGTACTCGCAGTCCCTGCGCGGCGCCTACGGCCTCGGACGCTCGGTGAAGTCCAAGGTGCTGCCGATGCTGCTGTTCGTGGTCATGTGCACGCCCGCGCTGATCATGGTGGCGGTCGCGGTCGCCACCAAGGCGAAGGACCTGCCCGTCGAGTACACCCGGTACGCGATCATCATGCAGGCCATCATCGGCCTGTACGTCGCCTCGCAGGCGCCGCAGTCGGTCTCCCGCGATCTGCGCTTCAAGACCGTGCCGCTGTACTTCTCGCGGCCCATCGAGACCGCCGACTACGTCCGCGCCAAGTACGCGGCCCTGGCCTCGGCGATGTTCATCCTCACGGCCGCGCCGCTGCTGGTCCTCTACGTGGGCGCGCTGCTGGCCAAGCTGGACTTCGGCCACCAGACCAAGGGATTCGCGGAAGGACTGGTCGCCGTGGCTCTGCTCTCCCTGCTGTTCTCCGGTATCGGCCTGGTGATCGCCGCGGCCACTCCCCGGCGCGGGTTCGGCATCGCGGCCATCATCGCCCTGCTCACCATCTCGTACGGGGCCGTCTCCACGATCCAGGCCATCGCGGACGCGCAGTCGGGCGACTCCACCGCCATCGTGTGGATGGGGCTGTTCTCGCCCGTCACGCTCATCGGCGGCGTGCAGACGGCCTTCCTGGGGGCGACCTCCTCCTACCCCGGAGGGGAAGGACCTTCGGCCGCGCAGGGCGTCGTCTTCCTCCTCGTCGTCCTCGGGCTCATCGCGGGCAGCTACGGCCTGCTGACCCGCCGCTACCGAAAGGCCGGACTGTGACCACGCTCTCCATCGACCGCGTCTCGCGTTGGTTCGGCAACGTGGTCGCCGTCAACGACGTCACCATGAACGTCGGCCCCGGAGTCACCGGACTGCTGGGCCCGAACGGCGCCGGAAAGTCCACCCTGATCAATATGATGGGCGGCTTTCTCGCCCCCTCCACCGGCTCCGTCACCCTCGACGGGCAGCCCGTGTGGGGCAACGAGCAGATCTACCGGCACATCGGCATCGTCCCCGAGCGTGAGGCGATGTACGACTTCCTGACCGGCCGCGAATTCGTCGTCGCCAACGCCGAGTTGCACGGCCTCGGCGCCAAGGCCGCCGCTCGGGCTGTCGCCACGGTGGAGATGGAGTACGCGCAGGACCGGAAGATCTCGACGTACTCCAAGGGCATGCGCCAGCGGGTGAAGATGGCGTCCGCCCTGGTGCACGATCCGTCCCTGCTGCTGCTCGACGAGCCGTTCAACGGCATGGACCCGCGTCAGCGGATGCAGCTCATGGAGTTGCTGAAGCGGATGGGCGCCGAGGGCCGCACGGTGCTGTTCTCGTCCCACATCCTCGAAGAGGTCGAGCAACTCGCCTCGCACATCGAGGTGATCGTCGCCGGACGGCACGCGGCGAGCGGTGACTTCCGGAAGATCCGCCGCTTGATGACCGACCACCCGCACCGCTATCTGGTGCGTTCCAGCGACGACCGCGCGCTGGCGGCCGCGCTGATCGCCGACCCGTCGACGTCGGGTATCGAGGTCGACCTCACCGAGGGCGCGCTGCGCATCCAGGCCGTCGACTTCGGCCGGTTCACGGCCCTGCTGCCGAGGGTCGCCCGTGATCAGGGCATCCGGCTGCTCACCGTGTCGCCGTCGGACGAGTCCCTCGAGTCCGTCTTCTCGTATCTGGTCGCGGCGTAGGAGGCCGAAGATGTACGACCCCACAGTCGCCCGGCTCACCTACCGGGGCCTGCTCGGCCGCCGCCGGGCCCTCATCCTCGGCGTGCTGCCCCTGCTGCTGATCGTGATCTCCGTGGTCGTCCGGTCGCTGACCGGCGCCGACGACCAGGTGGCCCATGACGTCCTCGGCGGATTCGCGCTCGCCACGATGGTGCCGATCATCGGTGTCATCGCCGGCACCGGCGCGATCGGGCCGGAGATCGACGACGGCTCGGTGGTGTACCTGCTGGCCAAGCCGGTGAAGCGGCCCGCGATCATCTTCACCAAGCTGATCGTCGCGATCGCCGTCACCATGGCGTTCTCGGCGCTGCCGACGTTCGTCGCGGGGATCATCCTGAACGGCAACGGACAGCAGATCGCGGTCGCGTACACCGTCGCCGCGCTGGTCGCCTCCATCGCGTACGCCGCGTTGTTCCTGCTGCTCGGCACGGTGAGCCGGCACGCGGTGGTCTTCGGGCTGGTCTACGCGCTGGTCTGGGAGGCGCTCTTCGGCTCGCTGGTCTCCGGGGCGCGCACGCTCAGTGTTCAGCAGTGGGCGCTCGCCGTGGCCCAGAAAGTCTCCGACAGTTCCGTCGTCACCTCGGACGTGGGGCTTCCCACCGCGACGGTGCTGCTGGTCCTGGTGACCGTGGCCGCCACCTGGTACGCGGGCCAGAAGCTGCGGAAGCTGACGCTGGCGGGCGAGGAGTAACCGCTCCGCCGGGTGCGGTCCCGGCTCTTCGGTGGGGGGTGCGGCCCGCAACACGGCCGCGCCCCCCATGCGTCGCGCCGTCGGGTCGCTCGTCCTGCCCTATCCGAACGCGGTCTTGACAGCGGCTTCACACCCACCCAGGCAGACTTGGGCAAAGGGGATGTACGGCGGAAAGGAACGGGGATGGCCGCCCAGGCACCGGACGGAGACGGAGCGGGCGAGGCCGGGGACGGCTTCGACGGCGTCGCGTTCGACGAGGACTTCATACGGTCCGCGCCGACGACGGAGCAGTCCGCGCGCGCCCGGATGCTCGCAGCGCGCTGGCGCAACCAGGCGCCTGATCCCCAGCCGTGGCGCTCCGACGAGCCGCCCGCCGGCTGGTTCTTCAGCAAGGCGCGCCGCCGCTGGTGGCGCCGCCGGTAGCGGACCCGCGCACCGCACGGCCGACGCGATTTATTCAGTGGCGCCCGATTCGGTCGCCCGGCACAGTGGTGCTGTCCACGACGCCGGCCCGAGCCGGCGCCACGTTCTGGGAGAGGAGCTGGACGATGTCCATGCACGACAGTCCGTCCTGCTCCCGGCAGGGCAGCCCGCGGCGGACTCCGGGGTAGTTACCCCTCCGCCGAGTCGCGCCTGTACGGAGAGTTGCCCGGGGCGGCCGCTTCGAGCGCGCGAGTGGATTCGCGCGGGCCGCCCACCCGGAGGATTGGCCGAGTGGTAAGGCACCGGCTTGCTAAGCCATGGTCGGGCTTCGAAAGCCCGCGCGCGTTCGATCCGCGCATCCTCCTCGAGACGCCATGAGCGTGTACGACGACATTCCGTACCGCCTACCCCAGCAGTCTCTCCAGCACCACCGCGATGCCGTCCTCCTCGTTGGACAGCGTCACCTCGTTCGCGACCGCCTTGAGCTCCTCGTGGGCGTTGGCCATGGCGACGCCGTGGATCGCCCATGCGAACATCGGGATGTCGTTCGGCATGTCGCCGAAGGCGATCGTGTCCGCGCCCTTCACCCCGAGGCGCCGCGCCGCCAGCGACAGCCCCGTCGCCTTGGTCAGACCCAGGGGAAGGATCTCCACGACCCCCTCGCCCGCCATCGTCACCCCGACCAGGCCGCCGGCCGCCTGCCGCGCAGCCTCGGCCAGCTCGTCGTCGCCCATCGTCGGATGCTGGATGTACACCTTGTTCAGCGGCGCCGACCACAGGTCCGCCGCGTCGTGGATCGGCCGGTACGGGAGCGGTCCGTCATGGACCCGGTAGCCGGGGCCGACCAGGACCTCCCCGTCGAGTCCGTCCCGGCTCGCCGCCAGCAGCAGCGGACCCACCTCGGCCTCGATCTTCGCCAGGGCGAGACCGGCTGTCTGCCGGTCCAGTGTCAGCGACGTCAGCAGGCGGTGCTCCCCCGCGTGGTACACCTGCGCACCCTGGCTGCACACAGCGAGACCCCGGTAGCCGAGGTCGTCGAGTATGTGGCGGGTCCAGGGGACGGCGCGCCCGGTGACGACGATGTGCGCCGCGCTCGCCGCGGTGGCCGCGGCGAGTGCCTCACGCGTGCGCTGCGAGACCGTCCCGTCGGGTCGCAGCAGGGTCCCGTCCAGATCGGTCGCGATCAGCCCGTACGGAAATCCGGCGGGTTCGGCCGTACTCACTTGGCGACGGGTTCCAGCAGCTCCCGGCCGCCCAGGTAGGGACGCAGGATCTCCGGTACCCGCACGGAACCGTCGGCCAGCTGGTGGTTCTCCAGGATCGCCACGATCGTGCGCGGTACGGCGCACAGCGTGCCGTTCAGCGTCGCCAGCGGCTGCACCTTCTTGCCGTCCCGCATGCGGACCGACAGCCGACGGGCCTGGAAGCTGTCGCAGTTGGAGGTCGAGGTCAACTCGCGGTACTTGCCCTGCGTGGGGATCCAGGCCTCACAGTCGTACTTGCGCGAGGCGGACGCGCCCAGGTCGCCCGTCGCCACGTCGATCACCTGGAACGGCAGCTCGAGGGCGTTCAGCCAGTCCTTCTCCCACTCGAGGAGCCGCTTGTGCTCGTTCTCCGCGTCCTCGGGGTCGACGAACGAGAACATCTCGACCTTGTCGAACTGGTGCACACGGAAGATGCCTCGTGTGTCCTTGCCGTACGTACCGGCCTCACGGCGGAAGCAGGGGGAGAAGCCCGCGTAGCGCAGCGGAAGCTGCTCCGCGTCGATGATCTCGTCCATGTGGTAGGCGGCGAGCGGGACCTCGGAGGTGCCGACCAGGTAGAAGTCGTCCTTCTCAAGGTGGTACACGTTCTCGGCGGCCTGGCCGAGGAAGCCGGTGCCCTCCATGGCGCGCGGCCGGACCAGGGCGGGCGTCAGCATCGGCGTGAACCCGGCCTCCGCGGCCTTCGCCATCGCGGCGTTGACGAGTGCCAGCTCCAGCAGGGCGCCGACGCCGGTCAGGTAGTAGAAGCGCGAGCCGGACACCTTCGCCCCGCGCTCCACGTCGATCGCGCCGAGCGCCTCGCCGAGCTCCAGGTGGTCCTTGGGCTCGAAGCCCTCGGCACCGAAGTCGCGGATGGTGCCGTGCGTCTCCAGGACGACGAAGTCCTCCTCGCCGCCGACCGGGACGTCGGGGTGCACCAGATTGCCGAGCTGGAGGAGGAGCCGCTTGGTCTCCTCGTCGGCCTCGTGCTGCTCGGCATCCGCCGCCTTGACGTCCGCGGCGAGTCGGCTCGCCTTCTCGAGCAGTTCGGCCTTCTCGTCGCCGGAGGCCCTGGGGATCAGCTTGCCGAGCGCCTTCTGCTCGGAACGGAGCTCGTCGAAGCGGACGCCGGACGACCTGCGCCGCTCGTCGGCGGAGAGGAGGTCGTCGACGAGCGCGACATCCTCACCACGGGCGCGCTGGGAGGCGCGAACACGGTCGGGGTCCTCACGGAGCAGGCGAAGGTCAATCACCCCTCAAGGCTACCGGTGCCGAGATCCGTCTCACGACTGTGTTTCGCACCGGTGGAGCTTTGACCGTTATGGGGGAATTGCGCTCCGTGTCAAGAAAACGGTCACCATCCCTCGGAAGGGTGCACACCGACTATGGTCCGTTGACTCGACTTCCCCGGGGACAACAGGATTTGGGGTGCGCTTGTCCACAGGTATCCACAGGCGTCTTGGAGTTATCCACAGGCTGTGCGGAAGATCTGTGGACTCGGGAAATGATCATTCCGAAAGTGGCGCCCGGAGTGGACAATTCCCGGTTCAAAACCGAACTAGCTGCACTTTTAGGGGCAAAAGGGTCGCCCGAAGGGGTTGATCGAAAGAAACACGTGGACAACTGTTGCGGACGTGGCGGTGGACGGATGGGAGCCTTTAGAGAGATTTGTCGACTCTCCGATGCCATGTTGTCGACTTGTCCCCAGATCGAGAAGCCAACCTGTGGATAACTTCTGTGGACAGCGAAAATCTGCAGGTAAGACCGGACGCCGCGGTCCCGCCAGTCTAGAACCGGCCGTCCTGGCAGCGTGCCACCCAGTCGGCCGCCGACATGAACTCGTCGTCCGATGTCCCCGGCAGCGGGACACGGACGTCGTCCACCTTGATGTCCGCACGCGGGTAGGAGCCGAGGAACCGCACCTGCAGGCAGATCCTCTTGAGCCCCATCAGCGCCTCGGCCACCCGGCGGTCCGAGATATGGCCCTCGGCGTCGATGCAGAAGCAGTAGTTGCCGATGCCCGCACCGGTCGGGCGGGACTGGAGCAGCATCAGGTTCACGCCCCGCACGGCGAACTCACCCAGCAGATCACGCAGCCCACCGGGGTGGTCGTCGCGCTGCCACAGCACGACGGACGTCTTGTCCGCGCCCGTCGGCGCCGCCGGCCGGGCGGGCCTGCCGACGAGCACGAACCGTGTCTGCGCGTTCTCCGCGTCGTGGATGCCGGTCTCCAGCGCCTGCAGGCCGTAGCGCGCGGCGGCGAACTCGCCGGCGAACGCGGCGTCGTACCGTCCCTCGCGGACCAGACGGGCGCCGTCGGCGTTCGAGGCGGCCGACTCCCAGACGGCGTCCGGGAGATTGGCCTTGAGCCAGTTGCGCACCTGCGGCTGCGCGGCCGGGTGCGCGGTGACCGTCTTGATCTCCGACAGCCTGGTGCCCGGCCTGACCAGCAGCGCGAAGGTGATCGAGAGGAGTACCTCGCGGTAGATCATCAGCGGTTCGCCCGCCACCAGCTCGTCCAGCGTCGTGGTGATGCCGCCCTCCACCGAGTTCTCGATCGGTACGAACGCGGCCTCGGCATCGCCGTTGCGCACGGCGTCGAGCGCCGCGGGGACCGACACCATGGGAACGAGCTCCCGGGTCGCCGCCTCGGGCAGCGTGCGCAGGGCGACCTCGGTGAAGGTGCCCTCGGGACCGAGATACGCATAACTGGCTGGCATGATCTCACCCTAATGGGCCCGGCGGAACTCGGCGGGCATCCGGGCCGGTGGGTGCCCCCGTGGGGGATTCCGCCGACGGTCAGCCTTCCAGCAGTCGCTGTCCCACGTACTCGCCCGGCGCGGCGCCGCCCGGCACGGCGAACAGGCCGCTCGCCTCGTGGCGGATGTACTGCGACAGGGCGTCGCCCCGGTCGAGTCTGCGCTGCACCGGCACGAAGCCGCGCAGCGGGTCCGCCTGCCAGCAGATGAACAGCAGGCCCGCGTCGGGCGTCCCGTCGCCGTCGAAGCCGTCGTGGAAGGAGAACGCACGGCGCAGCATCGCCGCGCCGCCGTTCTGGTCGGGGCGGGTGATGCGTGCGTGCGCGCTCAGGGGCACCACCAGCGTGCCGTCGGCCGCCGTCTTCTCCAGGTCCATCGTGGTGGTCTCGGTGCCGCCGCCGAGCGGCGCGCCGTCGGACTTGCGGCGGCCGATGACCTCCTCCTGGGCCTTGAGCGAGAGTTTCTCCCAGTCGTCCAGCAGCATGCGGATGCGGCGTACGACGGCGTAGGAGCCGTGCGCCATCCAGGCCGGGTCGCCGGAGTCGGGCACGAAGATGCGCTGCTCGAAGTCGGTGTCGGCCGGCTTCGGATTGCGTGTGCCGTCGATCTGCCCCATCAGGTTGCGGGCTGTCGTCGGGCGGGCGGTCGCGCCGGGGGTGCGGTTGAAGCCGTTCATCTGCCAGCGCAGCCGCGCCGCACCGCCGGTGTCCTTCTGGATCGCGCGCAGGGCGTGGAAGGCGACCAGCGCGTCGTCGGCGCCGATCTGCACCCAGAGATCGCCGTTGCTGCGGGAGGTGTCGAGGTGATCGGAGGAGAAGTCGGGCAGCGGGTCGAGGGCCGAGGGCCGCTGCCCGTCCAGTCCCGTGCGGGAGAAGAAGCTGTGGCCGAAGCCGAAGGTGATCGTCAGGGACGACGGGCCCGCGTCCCGGGCGACGTCGGTGTCGTCGTGGCCCGCCGCCTCGCCCGCCATCAGCCGTTCGGCGGTGGCCGACCAGCGGCGCAGCAGGGCGGCGGCCTGCGAGCGGCCCGCGCCCGCCGCCAGATCGAAGGCGAGGAGATGGCCGCGGGCCTGCGCGGGGGCGACGATGCCGGGCTGATGCCGCCCGTGGAACGACACCCGGCTCGCGCCCAGCGAGGTCAGGGGCACGGCCTTGTCCGAGGGCGCCGCGGCGTAGCCGGTGGCGGCGCCCGCCGCGCCCAGTACGAGCCCGGTGGCACCTGCCGTTCCCAGCAGCCGTCGCCGGGAGATCGCCGCCGTGGCGGCGACGCCGCCCGCGACGTCGTCCTCCGGTGCGTTCCTGCCGGACGTGGGCCGCTTGGGGGCGTCCTTCGTGGCGGGGCGTCGCGTGCTGTTCTGGGAAGGGAGGCCGTCGGAGGACGTCTCGGGCGTGGACTGCTCAGTCATGATGTCGTTCAGCCGATCTTTGCGTTCTTGCTCACGCTTACTTGGTCGATGTCGGATGTCCGCACGGTCACCGTGATCCTCCAGTCGCCCGCCATGGGAATCTGCACCCCGCTCGCCGACCAGTGCCCTGTGGCGATGCGGTCGGGCACGACGGGCAGCGGGCCGATGCTCTTGGCCGCGAGGGTGAAGGCGACCTTCACCTCGGGGACGTCGAAGGCCTTGCCGTTCGGGCGCACCACGTAGAGGTGCATCTCGTTGCCGCCGACGCGGGCCGGGTCGAGGGCGACCTCCACCGTGCCCTTGCCGTCCTGGCCGCCCGTGTCGAAGGGGATCTTCAGCGACAGCGGCCCGGACCGCTGCGACGCGCTGGCCGTGGCGGCCTTGGCCGCCTCCTCCGTGCGCCCCGGTTCGGTGGTCGTCAGCGCGGTGGTGACGGCCAGCACCACGATCGCGACCGCCGCCTCCGCGAGCACGGAGCGGCGCAACCCGGAACGGGTGGGGTCGGCGTCCCGGAGCCGCTTGGCCCGCGCGGCGGCCATGGCGGCCCGCTGCCGGGCCAGCTGGGCGGTGCGCTCGGACGAGCCTGAAGCCCCCTTCCGGGAGGCGTTCGAGTCCTTGCCCCTCGCGGACCCGCCGCTCTTGGCCGACGCCTTGGCCGTCACCCGCTTCTTCTCCGCCGTGCGCTTCGCCTTCGCGGCCGCGGCCGGCGCGTCCGCGAGCTGCGCGGTCCAGCGCCGTGAGACCCAGGCGATGCCGACCAGGACGGCGACCAGGCCGACCTTCACGAGGAGCAGCTGTCCGTACGCCGTCCCGGTCAGCGCCGACCACGAGCCGAGCTGCCGCCATGACTGGTAGACACCGGTCGCGGCCAGGGTCACGACGCTTCCGAAGGCGACATTCGAGAAACGCCGCACGGCGGCCTTCTCGATCGACCCCGCCCGGTACAGCGCCACCAGCAGCGTCGCGAGACCGCCGAGCCAGACGGCGACCGCCAGCAGATGCAGGATGTCGACCGGCATCGCGAGGCCGGTCTGGACGCCGGTCGAGGCGTGTTCGGCCATCGCCCAGGTGGCCGCGAGTCCGGCCGCGACGACGGTCCCGCCGACGGCGAGACCGAAGGTGAGGTCCTGCTTCGAGGCCGCCCGGTCCGCGTCCGGAGCGTCGCCGCCCGACGCGCCCTTCCGGGCATCGGACCCGCTCGCCTCGCCGGCCGCTCCGTCCATCTCCTCCCCGTCCGCGTCCCGTTTCACGAACGCTCCGAAGAGCACCGCGATGAACAGCGCCGCGGCTGCGAGCAGCAGCAGCCGGGAGACCAGGGCCGCCCCGGTCTTGGTCTGGAGGACCTGCCCGATCAGGGAGAGGTCGAAGATGTCGTCGACCTTGCCCGAGCCGGTGTACGAGCCGCGCAGAAGCAGCAGCGCGAGCGTGGCGGAGGTGAGCGCCACCCATCCGGAGACCACGAGCCGCTGCACCGCCCGCACTCCGGCCCCCCGCTGCCAGCAGGCCAGTACGAAGGCGGCGCCGCCGATCAGAACGATGAACGCGGCGTAGGAGACGTACCGTGCGAACCCGTAGAGCCCGCCGACGACCCCGCCGCCCACGGTCTGGCCGGCGGTGGAGACCGTGGTCGCGGACGGGGCTCCGATGGAGAAGGTGAAGGCGCCCGAGACGGGATGGCTGTCCGCGGACACCACCTGGTACGTGACGGTGTAGGTGCCGCGCGGCAGCCCCGGGCGCACCTTCACGCCGTACATCGTCCCGGTCAGCTCGGACGCCTTGCCGGCGTCGACCCGTTGCCCCTTGGGGTCGAGGACCTTGAACGATCCGTCAGAGAGGGCCACCTTCTCGGAGAAGTCGAGCGTGATCTGCGCGGGCGCTTTGTCGACCACCGATCCCTGCGCGGGGTCGCTGCCGAGCAGTGCGGCGTGCGCGGAGGCGGGTGCGGCTCCGCCGACCAGCACGCCCGCCACGGCGAGCAGCAGCGCCAGCAGCGCTCGGATCCACGGCGCGCGGGGGAACTCCGCGCGGGAGTGCCCCTGGACGTGTCCGGCAGGAGCGATGGCCTGCGTCACGGTGATCTCTCTCTCAGTGCCCGGTCTTCGGGTTGTACGTCGGCGACTCCACCGGCATCTCGACCGTGACCGTTCCGGACTTGGCAAAGTGCAGTTGCACGGACACCTTCTCGCCCTGTTTCGGCTTGTGGGTGAGCTTTTCGAACATGAGGTGGTTGCCGCCGCTGGCGAAGTCCAGCCGGCCGTCCACGGGCACGGCGAAGGACTTCTCCTCCTCCATCGCGCCGTCCTTGGTGGAGTGCAGCGTGACGTCGCCGGCGAGACCGCTGGTGACGGAGGTGAGGGTGTCGGCGCCACCCGAGTTGGAGACGGTGAAGAAACCGGCCGCCAGATCGCTGGTGGGCGGGGCGGGCATATAGGCGCCGGTGACCTTCAACTCGGGCTTGGCCGAGGACGAGGAGCTCGCGCCGCCGCAGCCCGCGAGCACCAGTCCCGCCGCTATGACCAGGGCGGGGCAACCGAGACGGCGGTTCACGGGTTCTCCCCCTTGATGATCTTCGGGAAGTCCTTGGTGTAGTCGTCGACAGTGGCGTCCTCGCCGTACACCAGATAACCCGCGTCGCTCTTCGGCGAGAACGCGATGACCTGGGTGCCGTGGTAGGAGACGATCTTGCCGTCCTTCTCCTTCTTCGGCGGCTCGATACTGATGCCCAGAGTGCGGGCGCCGGCCTGGACGGTGGCGAAGTCCCCGGTCAGGCCGATGACATCGGGGTCGATGCCCTTGAGCCACGCGCCGAGCGCGGAGGGCGTGTCGCGCTCCGGGTCGGTGGTGACGAACACGATCCGCAGCGAGTCCTTCTGTGCCTGGGTCAGCTGCTTGTCCTTCTCCACCTCCTTCTTGGCGACCGCGAGGTTGTTCATCGTCAGCGGGCAGACGTCGGGGCAGTGGGTGTAGCCGAAGTAGACCAGGGTCGGCTTGCCCTTGGTCTGTGCGCGCAGGTCGTACTTCTTGCCGTGCGTGTCGGTGAGGACCAGGTCCGGTTTCTCGAACGGCTGGTCGAGCACGGTCGCGGCCTTGTCGGATCCCGGTTCCGCGGAGACCACGGCGACCGGCTTGTCGCCGTTGTCGCCGGATCCGCAGGCGGAGAGGGTGAACGCGGCGACGGCCAGGAGGGCTGCCGCGGCGAGCGTCTTCTTGTGCATGGACATGTCCCAGATGTGAGTGCTCCGGTGTGCGCGGGGATCGTGCGCCATGCGCCACGGCGGTGGCGCACGATCCCCGCGTGTGCCGGGAGGCGGGGTGGTACCTCAGGCCTCGGTGCTGCGCCGACGGCCGGCCAGAACGCCGTACGTGACGCCCGCCGCGCCGGCGAGGATGCCCACGACGCCGAGGACGCGGGCGGTGGTGTCGCTGCCGCCGGTGGAGGTCCCGGCCGCGGTTTCCTCGGGAGCCGAGGCGGCGGAGGCGTCCTCGGCCGTGGAGCCGTTGTGACCCGAGGCGGAGGCCGGGGTCAGCTCGAGCACCGGGGCCGGGCTCTCGGGCTCCTCCTGGCCCTCCTTCTGCGGCTCGATCCAGCGGACGACCTCGTTGTCGGAGTACGTCTGCAGAGCCTTGAAGACGAGCTGGTCGGTGCCCTCGGGCAGCCGCCCGACCGAGAGCGGGAACTTCTGGAAGTAGCCCGGTTCGATGCCCTTGCCGGCGGCGGTCCAGGTGACCTTCGTGACGGCCTCGTCGATCTGCTCGCCGTGCAGCGTGAGGGGCTTGGCGAGCTTGGACTTGGTGACCTGCACCGTCCAGCCGTCGACCGGCTGCGGCATCACGGAGGCCAGCGGGTGGTCGGCGGGGAGGTGGACCTCCAGCTTGGTGGTGGAGGCGTCGTCGCGCTCGTTCGGAACCTTGAAGTCGACGACCGCGTAGCCGCCCTTGGCGGCCTCGCCCTCGGGCTGCACGGTGACGTGCGCGAAGGCGGGCGAGGAGAGGACGAGAACGGCCGATGCGGCGGCGGCACCGGCGACGGCCAGGCGCGAAGCCTTCGGGGAACCCTTGATGGCCTTCATGGCGTCAGAGCACTCCACTTCGAGTGTGAGTCCATTGGGAAGAGCGGTGCGCGGGCGCAGCGGTGTCCACGGGTGTGGCACGGCACGGGCGCGCACGCGTGCTGCACGACGGCAGCCCCTCCGCAAGGACGAGTGGAGTGGTGCGTCGTGTCAGGCAGCGAGGACGTGAGGAGTGAAGGACGGCGGTCCACGTCGGATCACCGTGTGCTGCAGCGCGTTCGTCCGCTGCTTCGGCGGAACGAGGAGCGAGGCGCGTGGGGCGCGCGGTCCCGTTCCGGGCGCCTCGGGGAGTCCGGCCAGCAGGGCGCGCACGAGCGTGAACGCCGAGCGTAGAGACCGGACGAGCGCCCCCTCCGCGACTCCCTGCGCGGACAGCCGCATGAGCCGCAGCAGCGCCATGTCCCCATGGCGCAGCACCCAGCCGGCGGCGACGGCGGCGAGTACGTGTCCGAGCAGCATGGGCACGGACGGCAGCATCGACCACCACGAACCGGCGGTGGTCGACAGGGCGTCCGCCGGGTCGTGCATGGCGGCCATGTCCGTACCCGTGCCGAGCCCCGCATCGGCGAGGATCTTGTGGGCCTGCGCGGGGGAGATCGTCGCCGCGGTGGCGCCGCACATGATGTGCGCGGCCCGTGCCACGAGCGTGGCGTCGGCCGAGGACATCGCGTTCGCGGTCATCGACATGGCGCCGGACTGCTGTCCGAGCCCGAACACGGTGTGCAGCACGGCCTGGCCCACCACGAGGAGCGCGGCGATGCCCGGCAGCGAACGCTCCCGCCCGGCGAGCGCGACGGCGACGGCGAACACGCCGAGAAGGCCGGCGCCCAGCGTCCACAGCGGAACCGCGGAGCAGGAGGCGAGCCCGTGCCCCGCCGCGGCCAGCACGACGCAGACCGCGGCGAACACCGCGGCCCTCAGGATCCGGATCTCGCGTCCGGCGCACGCCGTGCGCTGATCGGGGGCACTCATGGCGACCTCATCATCCCACTGGCCCCGCAGGCTCCGTACGGCAGGTCCGCGAGGTGACATCCATGCGGTTGTCGGGAGAACGATCCGGAAGATCGCCTTCTGATGAGTTCGTCGTGCACGCACCCGCGCATACACCCGCACAGGGCCGGGGCGCATCCGCCGATCGAGCGGGATCTCGTCCAACGGGCGATTGCACGAGCGTAGTCGCGGCAATACGTAACGGTATGTCGAGCCGCGGCCAGGAGGCTGGAGCATGAGCATCTGGTGGTCACTCCATCTGCGGCGCGAAGCTGCGAGTGTGCCGCTCGCCCGGCGGCTCCTCATGGGCACCATGGAGACCGCGGGCGTCGATCCGGACATCTCCTACGACCTTTCCGTCGCCCTCAGCGAGGCCTGCGCCAACGCGGTCGAGCACGGCGGCGGCAGCGCCTACGGGGAGGCGTACCGGGTCACGGCCTACCTCGACGGGGAGACGTGCCGCATCGAGGTCGCCGACTCGGGACCCGGCTTTCCCGCGGGCAGATCGCGTCCCGCGATCCGGTCGGCCCACGCCGACGCCGAGCACGGCCGCGGACTCTGCCTCATCGAGGAACTCGCCGATCACGTCCACATCGGCAACAAGCCGGACCGGGGCGGGGCGGTGGTGAGCTTCGACAAGATCCTTAAGTGGAAGAAGGACGCGTCGCTGATGGCGGTGTAGCGCGCGGTCCGGACGGCGCGAGCCGGTGGGGGAGCGACGCGTCGCACGAGGACCGTCCGGGTACGACACGCACCTTGTTGCCGGTGGGAAGTGGCTGCGGCGCGCCAGTGACCGGACGCTGCCCCTGGGCGCGGCACCACATGTGACACACGGTCACCTGACCGCCCCGCAGATCGCAACCAGGAGACGCGGCATGCGCCACATCAACCGTCTGGGGCTGAGCGCGGCCACGGCAGTGGCCGCCGCCCTTTGCTTCGCCCCCCTGACGTCGGCCGCCGCACCCGCCGCCGGTCCCCAGCCGACCGGTGGCCAGGGAGAGGTCATTCACCTGACGGCGGTGACGACGCCGAGCACCTCCATCGACCTCGTCCCTCTTGGGCCCAGCCAGGGGGACGAACTCATCGTCGCGGGGAATGTCTCGCGGCGGTCACCCTCCGCCTCATCCGCTGACCCGCCCGCGCCGGTCCCGTGCCGAGCTGAACCTGTCGAGCTCCGGACTGTTCATACCGGCCGTCCTGCACCACACACATGAACGGCCGGGTACCCGATCGCGGGTCCCGGCCGTCCGTCCGTGTTCCTGCTCCGTACCGTCTCAGCCCTTCAGGGCGGCCATCCACGCCTCGACCTCGCCGGAGCGCCGCGGCAGGCCCGCCGAGAGGTTCCGGTTGCCGTCCTGCGTGACGACGATGTCGTCCTCGATGCGGACGCCGATACCCCGGTACTCCTCCGGGACGGTCAGGTCGTCCGCCTGGAAGTACAGGCCGGGCTCGACCGTGAGCACCATGCCGGGCTCCAGCGTGCCGTCCACGTACGTCTCCACGCGCGCGGCGGCGCAGTCGTGGACGTCCATGCCGAGCATGTGGCCCGTGCCGTGCAGGGTCCAGCGGCGCTGCAGACCGAGTTCCAGGACACGCTCCACCGGGCCCTCGACCAGGCCCCACTCGACCAGCTTCTCGGCCAGCACCCGCTGCGCGGCGTCGTGGAAGTCACGGTACTTGGCGCCCGGCTTCACCGCCGCGATACCGGCCTCCTGGGCCTCGTACACGGCGTCGTAGATCTTCTTCTGGATCTCGCTGTACGTGCCGTTGATCGGCAGTGTGCGGGTGACGTCAGCGGTGTAGTAGCTGTGCGTCTCCACGCCCGCGTCCAGCAGGAGCAGGTCGCCGGAGCGGACCTGGCCGTCGTTGCGCACCCAGTGCAGCGTGCAGGCGTGGGGGCCGGCCGCGCAGATGGAGCCGTAGCCGACGTCGTTGCCCTCCACGCGGGCGCGGAGGAAGAAAGTGCCCTCGATGTAGCGCTCGGAGGTGGCCTCCGCCTTGTCGAGGACCTTCACGACGTCCTCGAAGCCGCGCACGGTCGAGTCGACGGCCTTCTGCAGCTCGCCGATCTCGAAGTCGTCCTTGACCAGCCGCATCTCGGAGAGGAAGACCCGCAGCTCCTCGTCGCGCTCGGCGGTCACCTTGTCGTGCAGCGCGGTCTCGATGCCGGCGTCGAAGCCGCGCACGACCCGGACCGGCCCGGTGGCCTCCTTCAGCTTCTCCGGCAGCTCCCGCACGTCCGAGGCCGGGATGCCGTGGAGCCGCTCGGCCTCGGTGAGCGAGTGGCGGCGGCCGACCCACAGCTCGCCCTGGCCGGAGAGCCAGAACTCGCCGTTCTCACGGTCGGAGCGGGGCAGCAGGTAGAGGGTCGCGGTGTGGCCGTCGGCGGTCGGCTCCAGGACGAGGACGCCGTCCTCGGTCTGGTTGCCGGTGAGGTACGCGTAGTCGACGGAGGCGCGGAAGGGGTACTCCGTGTCGTTCGAGCGGGTCTTCAGATGGCCCGCGGGGATGACCAGACGCTCGCTCGGGAAGCGCGCGGACAGCGCGGCGCGGCGGGTGGCCGTCTCGGCGGCCTGGGCGATCGGCTGCAGGTCGTGCAGCTCCGTGTCGGCCCAGCCGGACTTCATGTTCTCGGCCAGCTCGTCGGACACGCCCGGGTACAGGCCGTTCTTGCGCTGCTTGATCGGCTCTTCGGTCTCTTCCGGGGTCTCCGGAGTGAGCTCGTCCGCCACGGTCATCCTCCTTGGATACGGCACTGGGCCCCCTCCATCGTACGGTCGTACTGAAGGGGGTCCGGGGCGGGAAGGCCTGTTACCGAAGGCAGCCGTGACCTCACTCACTCGAAGCGCGCGGCCAGCAGCACCACATCCTCGGCACTGTCCGCCCGGTCGAGGCCGTCCGGGAGCACCGACCGCAGGATGTGGTCGGCGATCGCCCCCGGGTCCGTGCGCAACGGCCTCGGCACGCTCGCGGCCGCCGCATGCAGCCGGGCGAAGGCACGGTCCATGGGGTCGCCGGTGCGGTGCAGCAGTCCGTCGGTGTAGAGCAGCACGGTCTCGCCGGGCTCGGCGGTCACCTGGATGCTCGGTGCCTCCCAGCAGGCCAGCATCCCGAGGGGGGCCGACAGCGAGGTCTCCACGAACTCCGTGCGGCGCGGTCCGATCACCAGCGGCGGGCTGTGCCCGGCTCCGGCGAGCGTCAGCTTGCGCAGCACGGGTTCGCAGTACGCGAACAGGGCGGTGGCCGAGCGGGCGGGCTCGGTGAGTCTGAGCAGCAGTTCCAGGTCGGAGAGGACCGCCACCGGATCCTCGCCCTCCATCACGGCGTACGCGCGCAGCGAGGCGCGCAACCGGCCCGTCGCTGCCACCACGCTCGGCCCCGACCCGGTGACGGAGCCGACCGCGAGACCGAGTGCGGCGTCGGGCAGCGGCAGCGCGTCGTACCAGTCGCCTCCGCCGCGTGGACCGGCGTGTCGACGGGCGGCGAGCTGGACGCCGGCGACCCGTGGCAGCCGTGCGGGGAGCAGTTCTTCGACGATCGTCGTCATGCGTGTGCGCGTGCGTTCGATCTCGACCATCCGCGCCAGGTGCTCGGTCGCGTAGCGGATGTAGAGACCGACGAGGTGGCGCTGGCGCTCCACCGGCTCGGCCGGCTCGTCGTAGAACCACACGGCGGCGCCCAGGCGGCCGGCCGCATCGGTGGACAGGGGGAGTGCGTAGCTGGCGGCGTAGCCGAGCCGGGCGGCCACCTCGCGGTGGCGGGGGTCGAGCCCGTCCTCGGAGAACAGGTCCGGCTGGGCGATCTCGCGCTCGCCGCCCGGCAGGCCGTCCAGGATCCTGCCGTACGACATGGAGCTGCGCGGCACGGTCTCGATGTGCCCGAGATCGGCGCGGGCCAGGCCCAGGCCGATGGTGGTGTCGGGCCCGAGGCCGTCGCGCGGTTCCAGCACGACGAGACCGCGCCGGGCGCCGACGAGGGCGGCACCGGCCCGCAGCAGTTCCTGGAGCGCTTCGGCGAGTGCGTTCGTGCGGGCCAGTCGCTCGGTGAGTTCGTGGAGGGTCGTGAGATCGGAGACCCAGCCGGCGAGGCGGTCCTGCAGAGCGGTTCCGGGGCCGACGGGGACGTGCGGGGTGGCCGAGGGAACACCCGCGGTGGCAGGTGTCGGCGCGACAGTGTGTGCGGGCGCCGGAACCGTTGAATCGATTCCGGCCACTTTCGAAGGGTGAGGGGCGTTCATGGTGACCGGCTTTCGAACCGGTGCGTATTGCTCGATAGCATCGCAAACCCCCATGTCAATCTGCGCCGCTAGCGGTGTCTCCACATGTACACGCACTTGTGAGGGGATGTCCAGCATTGTCCTGCTGGGATTACTGGTGTCCGTGGGGCGTTCCTACTCTCTTGAGGAATAGCAAAGTTGGCTTAAAACAGCCTCAGGTATCCCCTTATTGCGGTCGACTGGCCTTGTTCGACGGAGCGTCACAGCGGTCGTGATGGGTACGTACTCGGTGAAGGCCAGGGGTGGTTGGGGCCACCCGGAACCTGGCACCGGACCCGGGCGTCTTAGCCACCGACGGCCAAGCCCCATCCTCCCCTGGCGGAGGCGGCGAGTAAGAGCGGGACGGGAAATCGCCAGGTGCCGCCACCCCACGCCATGCCCATGCTCGTGATGGGCGCAGTATGGACGCGGACGCAGCCAGGGCTCGGCCCATAGGGGTTCCCCTTGTCCAGGACAAGGGAGTGATGCGCCAGTAGGTACGCACGGTGAAGTGCTCGACACATGGTGTGATGTGGACCTCGGTGTTGCCAGGCGTGCAACGGAAAGGAACGAGCGCTCATGCGCGAGATCCTCGGAAGGCGACGCAGGCTCCTGTCCAGGCGGAACGACGGCAGGCCTGAGTCGATCAGCGCGGCCCTGACCTTCGCGACCGAATGGCAGTGGCCCGTTCTCCCGGGTGTGGCACCGGACCCGCAGGGGCGTGCCCGCTGTGGATGCCCCGACCCGGAGTGCACAGTGCCCGGCGCGCACCCCTTCGATCCCGGGCTGCTCGCCGCCACCACCGACGAACGCATGGTGCGGTGGTGGTGGACCAACCGGCCCTCCGCACCGATCGTGCTGGCCACCGGGGGCCGGGCGCCCTGCGCCCTGAGCCTGCCCGCCCTCGCCGCCTCGCGTGCCCTCGCCGCCCTCGACCGGAAGGGCATCCGGCTCGGCCCGGTCGTCGCGGCGCCGCACCGCTGGGCGATCCTGGTGGCGCCCTACTCCATGGAGCAGTTGGGCGAGCTGCTCTATGCGCAGGACTTCGTCCCCGGGTCGCTGCGCTTCCACGGCGAGGGCGGCTATCTGGCGCTGCCCCCCTCCGAGACCGGCCACGGGGAGATCCGCTGGGAGCGGGCGCCGCTGCCCGGCTCCGCTTCACCCTGGGTCCCGGACGTGGAGGCGGTGGTGGACGCCGTCGTGGAAGCCCTCACTCGTACGGGTGTGAGCGCGCCCGAGTTGTAAGGGTGTCGGGCGCGCGGCGAACCGAGCGCCCCTGGACCGCCGATATCTTCTGCCCCATGCTGAATCGTCCTGGTGGACACGGGAGACGGGCGCGCGGAAGGGACTCGTGGGTCCGTGAGCGACCCGATGCCGGCAGGATCCGGCTGTTCGCGCTCATGGGCACGGTGGCGGTCGTGATCGCGCTGCCGCTCGCCGTGGCGTCCGCCGGACCGGTCGGCGAAGCGGATCGCGACGCGATCCGCGCTCCCGCGCCCCACGACGGCCGGAAGCATTCGGCCTCCGCCCGCTCCCCGCTGGGCCTCGGTCTCACCACAGCCGCCCGCTGCGGTCCCCAACTCGCCTCCGTGGACGGCATCGAGGCGCAGACATGTGTCATGACACAGGGCCGGGAGACCTGGGCGCGCACGTACTACCGCAATGCCACCGGCGAGGAACTGAGCTCCGTCCTGAGCTTCATGGCGCCGGACGGGCGCAGCGTCGAGATGCACTGCGCGGTGGCCGCCGGGGACGACCCGGAGATCTGTGAGACACCGCGGCGGCGCCTGTCGGGCGAACCGGTGGCGTACTCAGCGGTCGCGGAATTCGCCGCGGGCGACGGAGCCGGCCCGCTGCTGCTCCGCTCCGGCAGTGACGCGGTCGGCGTGCACGGACTGTAACTCGACGGTTTTGTACGGCAGTTGACGCCGATGCGCGTCCCTGCCCGGTTCCGGACATGGAAAGACCCGGTTGCTGGCGACGGGGGATGCACCAGCAACCGGGCTACTGGAACGGTAACAAGAGATCGCCGGTTCGCAAATTCGGTCTCGGCTATTCGGACACGGATTTACCTGTCGCAGCGGGTACTTGTGACAGGCATCACCCGCGACGCGGGGCCCGGACGAGCTGACCGGCCGGTCAGGAGAACGTCCCGTGTCAGCTGAGCGTCACTTGTCGGTTGGTCAGCCCGCCGCGAACCCGGCGCTCGTCGGCGGTGAGCGGTTCCTTCGAGGCGAGGGCGGTCGCGAGACGTTCGGCGAACTCGGCGGCGGGCTTCTCGATGTCCTCCGCACCCATCCCGCTGGGCAGGTCCCAGACCGGCACCGTGAGCCCGTGCGCGCGGAAGGAGCCGACCAGGCGCGTGCCCTCGCCGATAGTCGACTGCCCGGCCGCCTGCAGCCGCGCGAGAGCGTCCAGAAGCTGCTCCTCGGGGTGCGGCATGACCCACCGCAGGTGGTTCTTGTCCGGGGTCTCGCACCAGTACGCGGCGTCCACACCCTTGAGCTTCACGGTGGGGATGGCGGCCGCATTGGCCCGCTCCAGGGAGGCGGCCACCTCCGGCGTCGCGTTCTCCGCGTCCGGGACCCAGAACTCGAAGCCGCTGTGCACGACCGGTTCGAAGGGGCCCTCCGGGTCCAGCAGGTCCTGCAGCCGCGGTCCGCCGGCGGGCGCGCGGCGGCCCTGGACCGGGGTGCCGGGGTCGGCGTCGAGGGCGCGTTGCAGGGTGTCCGCGAGGTCACGGCTGATGTCACCCGACGCCGTGTCGTTCTGCAGACCGATCAGGACCGTGCCGTCGTCCCGGCGCAGCGCCGGCCAGGCCATCGGCAGGACTGTGGCGAGCACGACGGACGGGACGCCCTCGGGGAGGCCCTCCCTGAGCGTGAGCTCGACGGTCGCCGCGGGCACCAGCTCGCGCAGCGCCACCCAGTCGCACTCGCCGGCGAGTCCCTCGAACGGACGCTGCACCAGCTCGGTCACCGCGTGTGCGGCGGCCCGGCCGTGGCAGGCCTTGTAGCGGCGGCCGCTCCCGCAGGGGCAGGGCTCGCGGGCGCCGACGACCGGGATCTCGGCATCCGTGAGCTGCGGGCGCTTGGCCTTGGTCTGGGGTCGCTTCTTGGCCATCGTGGGTGTCTCCCGGTTACGGCTCGTTTCGTACGGGCGCGAGCCTAGCCGCTCCGACCACGGGCGACGGGATCCTGTGGACAACGCACCGAGTCGTCCCCGAAGGGGGGTGCGCCGGTCCAGGTGGGAGTGTTCGCACGGGCTCGGGCGGGCGCTTCCGTGCGAGTGCCGGCGCGGCCGGAGAGCCCTGGTCCGGGAACGGAACCCTGGGTGTGCCGGCCGTCGTTCCCAGGAAGTACGGGTTCCGGTTTTCCTCGGACCGCCCGCGTGTCGGCCCCCGTGTCGGGTGGGTGGCCCGGATCGTTCCGGCCCCGGACCGACGGTCTCGGGTCAGGTCGACGGTCTCGATGCCGGTCGTCGAACCTCAGTCCAGGTCGTCGAACGCGCCTGTGAAGTCCAGGCCCGGTATCTGCGACGCGGGGGGTGCCGTGACGCGCGTAGCGAAGTCCTCACGCCGACGCCCCGATGAGACGTCGTCCTGGACCACGACCCAGACCGTGACCTCACCGCGGACGTCGTCCCGGACGCCCCAGTCCTTGGCCAGCGCCGTGATGATGTTCAGGCCGCGGCCGCCGTGCGCGGTGACCGAGGGTGTTGCGGGCACCGGACGGGTGGGGCCCCCGCCGTCCGTCACCTCGACCGTGAGTCGTCCCGAGGCGTCGACGCGCCACGCGGCGCGTACGTCCCCGTCCCCTGCCAGGCTGCCGCCGAGCGGTCTGCCGTGCCGACAGGCATTGCTGAGCAGTTCCGAAAGGATCAGTACAGCATCGTCGATGACCGATTCCGAGACACCACCGGTACGCAGGTGATCCCGCATCCGGTGCCTCGCCTCCCCCACGCCCGCAGGACCATGGGGTACGGCCATGCTCGACGACGTGGGCACCTCCTGTGCCACCACCAACGCCACCCCCGAGACCTCCTTCGCCCCACGCCACGAAGTGGATGCCCCGACGGACACGGCCGGAAACCGACCGTGTATGTGTGCTGACGCACTCATAACGGTCGAACACAGTCCGAACGCGCCGGTGCACCCCCCGTATGCGCATGGCTGGATTTCAATCCCTGCGGGGGAGGGATTCGGTCTCCCGTGACAGGCGCCGCTCAGCGGCCCAGCTGGCGCAGAACGGCACGCGGGCGGTTGGTGATGATGGCGTCCACACCCAGCTCGAGGCAGAGATCGACGTCCTCCGGCTCGTTCACGGTCCACACGTGCACCTGGTGACCGGCCCCCTTCAGACGCTGGATGTACGCGGGGTGAGTGCGGACGATCCGCATGGAAGGGCCTGCGATCCGGACACCCGCCGGCAGCCGTCCGTCGCGCAGCCGGAGCGAGAGGAACTGCAGCAGATAGACCGTCGGCAACGTCGGGGAGGCGGCCCGCACCCGGTGCAGCGAGCGCGCCGAGAAGCTCATGACCCGTACCCTCGACTCGGCCGGTGACTCCGGGGCGTCCAGGCCGAATCGCTTCAGCAGTTGCAGCATCCGCTCCTCGACCTGGCCCGCCCAGCGCGTCGGATGCTTCGTCTCGATCGCCAGATCGATGGGGCGTCCGGCATCGGCGACGAGCTCGAGCAGCCGCCGGAGAGTGAGGACGGAGGTGTCCCCCGGGTCCTGCGGCCGGTGCTCCCAGTCGGGCTCCTCGTCGCGGCTCTTCCAGGAGCCGAAGTCCAGGGCGGCGAGATCGGAGAGCTCCAGTGCGGAGACCGCACCGCGGCCGTTGGACGTACGGTTGATACGCCGGTCGTGAACGCAGACGAGGTGGCCGTCCGCGGTCAGCCGGACGTCGCACTCGAGGGCGTCGGCGCCGTCCTCGATCGCCTTCTTGTACGCGGCCAGGGTGTGCTCGGGGGCCTCTTCGGAGGCTCCGCGGTGGGCGACGACCTGGACCAGGTGCTGTCGTGCGTGGGTCACCGCGTCATGGTGTCACCGTCACGGGGAACGTGTGTGGTCGGAAGGCGACGTGACAGCGTCGGCGAGGTGTCGGGTATACAGATTTTTGTTCGGACAGGTCCGGTATAAAGAGAGGTCGGGGACCCACAGCCACGGCTTATGGTGCCCTGACGCCCGGTGGGAAAAGCTTGACGGCGTACAACAGGACATGCACACCTGGAACGCGCCCGGCGCCGCGCAGGGTGAGCGCGCGTGGCCGAGTGCGACCGAGAAGAACAGCCGTGGAACGAGGAGAAGAGCTGTGAGCACCGAGAACGAGGGCACTGCGGTACCCCCGGCCCCGTCTGCACCTCCCGTGCCGGTGGACGCTCCCGCTTCCGCGCCGGGTGCGGTCCACGAGGGGCACCCGCCGACCGCGGGTGGTCCGGCACCGGACGCGGCGGGCTCCCCGCCCGCGGGGGGCCCGGCGTACGGGCCCGGCGCTCCGCAGTGGGAGGGCGCCCCGACCACTCAGCTTCCGCCGGCCGGACCGGGGCAACCCGTGGCGCCCTCGGCCGCCGAGGCGGGGTGGCCGCCGCCTTCGCCGGTCACCCCGGCGTACGCGGGCGGCGGCAATGCGGGCGGTGTCTGGGGCGCCTCGTACCAGCAGCCCGCCCCCAAGCCGAAGAACGGCCGTGGCGGACTGATCGCCGCGGTCCTCGTCGCCGCGCTGGTCGCGGGCGGCGTCGGCGGCGGAATCGGCTATCAGCTGGCCAAGAACGACGACTCCAGCGGCTCCACCACCGTCTCCGCGGCCACCAGCGGCGGCGACGTCAAGCACGACAACGGCTCGGTCGCGAGCGTGGCCGCCAAGGCCCTGCCGAGCACGGTGACCATCGAGGCCGAGAGCACCAACGGTCAGGGCGGTACCGGCACGGGCTTCGTCTTCGACACCCAGGGCCACATCGTCACGAACAACCACGTGGTCGCCGATGCGGTCGACGGTGGCAAGCTCACGGCGACGTTCCCGAACGGCAAGAAGTACGACGCCGAGATCATCGGGCACGCGCAGGGCTACGACGTCGCCGTCATCAAGCTCAAGAACGCCCCGTCGGACCTCAAGCCGCTCCCTCTCGGCGACTCCGACAAGGTGGCGGTCGGGGACGCGACGATCGCGATCGGTGCGCCCTTCGGTCTGTCGAACACGGTGACCACGGGCATCATCAGCGCGACGAACCGTCCGGTGGCCTCCAGTGACGGGAGCTCCAGCAGCAAGGCGTCGTACATGAGCGCTCTGCAGACGGACGCCTCGATCAACCCGGGCAACTCCGGCGGCCCCCTCCTGGACGCCCGGGGCGCGGTCATCGGCATCAACTCGGCGATCCAGTCGTCGAACGGCGGCGGACTCGGCAGCGGCGGCCAGTCCGGTTCGATCGGTCTGGGCTTCGCGATTCCGGTCAACCAGGCGAAGTACGTCGCCCAGCAGCTGATCAAGACGGGCAAGCCGGTCTACGCGAAGATCGGTGCCACGGTGTCGCTGGACCAGACCACGGGTGGGGCGAAGATCACCGACCAGGGTGCGGGCGGCGCATCCCCCATCGAGTCGGGCGGTCCCGCGGCCAAGGCGGGCCTCAAGCCGGGCGATGTGATCACCAAGCTCGACGACAGGGTGATCGACAGCGGTCCGACGCTGATCGGTGAGATCTGGACCCACCAGCCCGGTGACAAGGTCACGATCACCTACCAGCGCGACGGCAAGTCCCAGACGGTCGAACTCACCCTCGGCTCCAGGGCGGGCGACAGCTGATCCCGGCGGGCCGCGCCGGACCGGCCAGGACGCCCAGTCCTCGTGGGTGAACAGACAGCAGCCGAGAGGGGCCGCCGACTTGTTCGGCGGCCCCTCTCAGCCGGTCCGGACGTTCACGGATGGGAAATCTTTGCCCGGCTGCACCGTCACGGCCGCGGATCGCGTGTGCGCCGGAAACGACGGGCGGACGGGCATGAGGCGTTCCCCGAACCCATCTGACGCCTGATCACCCACCCACAACTCACCTCACTGCGCGGGCCGTTGTGGACCCGGCCGCGTAGCAGCTCCCCATTCCCGTGACGTGCCGTACTTCGGCGTTGGGTATGTTCCAGCAGCATCCCGAGGGCCAGGGCGACGTGTACAACCCGGTCGTCGACCTCGCCACGATGACCAGCAAGGCACTGAACACGCTGGACAAGAACAAGACGGGCTTCTTCCTCATGATCGAGGAGGAGGGCACCGACGAGTTCGCGCACAGCAACAACGGTGCGCGTGTCCTGCAGTCGATGCAGCAGCTGGAGAAGGCTGTGGCCGTCGCCCGTGCCTACCAGGCGACGCACCCGGACACCCTCATCGTCGTCACCGGTGACCATGAGACCGGCGGCCTGTCGGTCGAGGAGAACGACGCGACCGACGAGTCCGGCACCGGCATCTCCGCCGAGGAAGGTCCGTTCACGATCCACGGCAGCGACCGCGCCTTCACGATCGACTGGACGACCTCCGGCCACACCAGTGTCGATGTTCCCGTGACGGCCGCCGGCCCCCTTGCGAACCGGTTCACCGGCAAGCACGCCAACACCTACGTCCACGACGTCCTGGCCCAGATCCTGGCTCCCCGCCACTGATCTGCTGGACCGGCATGTCTCCGTCCCGGAACAGCGCGGCTGCTCCGGGACAGAGACGACCGGGTGCAGAACGGACGCCACCACCGCGGGAGTAGAGTCCCCGGGCGCCCTGCCCGATGGGTGGCCCGGCCGGCGGCCGTCCTCTGGCCGGTCCCCGTACCCAAGGTCGGCAGGCGCTAGGCTGTACCTGCTCCGCCCCTGGTGGGCGGGCGCGGGGTGGGTTGCCCGAGCGGCCTAAGGGAACGGTCTTGAAAACCGTCGTGGCGCGAGCCACCGTGGGTTCAAATCCCACACCCACCGCATGCAGGTCAGCTTAGGTGCTGGTCAGAAGGGGTGCCCCGGTCAGCGGGGCGCCCCTTCCGTGTTCGGGCTGTCTCTCACCCCCTCTCGCTCGTATCCCAGCGCTGACCAGCGCGTATGGGCCATCTGTGGGCCAGGATCAGGACTCGTCGCCCTTGTCGAGCGCGCGGGAGATCAGCTCGTTGGAGTGTTGTTGGCCGCCCTTCAGGATCTTTGCGTAGAAGCGGTACAGGACGGCGATGCTGTGGCCCGCGCGAGCGGCGACCTCTGCGGGGTCCACCCCTGATTTGATCCAGAGGGAGACGCCGGCGTGGCGGAGCGAGCACGGTACAGCGGCGAGATCCGATTTCACCTCACGGGGCGAGAGCACCGTCTTTCGTGCTCTCTCCCAGACGTCGCAGTACTCGGTAGAGGGGAGGCGCCCGCCCCGTGCAGCCCGAAACAACCGGCCGTCGTCAGCCGTGCCATATCGCGCGATGTACTCGCGGAGCAGGTGCACGAGAACAGGCGGAATGGGCACGGTTCGCGTCGCACCGCGCTTACGCGGCGGCCGGAGCGTCGTCCACGCCGTCGACTGCGAGGAAGCACGTAGCGGGGCGCCGGTGCTGACCCTGGATGAGGCGCTGGACGCCGCGGAGCACCCTGGTACCCGATCGACGACGAGCAGACCGGCTACCTCTTCTCCGACTGGGATCCCGACGACGTCGCGGTCCTCGAAGCGGCCGTCGGACACCACCCCAGCTGGGCAGCGCAGATCGATGTCTCCGGGCGGATCGACGGCACCGCAGAGGTTCACCAACTGGTCGCGCTGCTGCTTCAGCATGGAGGCGTGGCCACCGACGACTACTCCGCCCATCCCTGGACTCTGCAGGAAATCCAGTCCGGAACCGTGATCGACGGCCTGCGCTTCTTCGACTTCCGCACCTACCACGAACTCCACCGCGAGCACTGAGACGACGTCGGCGTCGTCCCTCGCGTCTGGGCTGAGGCCTCAGCTCAGAGCCGCTCGTTGTCCTGGTCTTTGTCCAGTGCGCTGACGGTCACAACCGTTCACCGCCGTACGTGCACCCTGTCTGGCCTGCCTCGTGAACCTCCACGGACGCCCCCGTGCGGTCATGCGG
>NZ_JAYWVC010000230.1:0-11913 GCF_036281785.1 Streptomyces chiangmaiensis
CCAGAGACGCTGCGGGTGAACATGACGTGGCCGACCACCTCGTCGGCCTGCTCGGCAACCAGCGACAGCCCTCCGCCAGGGACGAGGCTGTCGCGCAGGGCATCCGTCAACTCAGCAACGACAGGTCCGTGATCACCGAATGCCTCCCGATGGACACTCCGCACGGCTTCTCCGTCATCAGGCCGCTCTTCCCGCAGATTCATACCTTTGAGGGTAGGCAGAGCCGTCTTGACCGGCGACAGGTTTACGAGCGGGCTCAGCGCAGGTCGCTGAACCAGTTGCCGAACCCCGATACGGGTCTGCCGCGCAGAACGCCCGCAGCGAGCGCGTCCGCCCACGCGGCAGCCGCCGGGCCGAGTGACGGCGCCACACCACCGAGCGCAGGCCGTACCGAGTCCTTCATGGCCGTCGGCACGACCGCCGGGCCGTCGGTCAGCCGAATACCACCAGCGCGAGCGCCAGTGCCGAATTGACGGCGAGCAGCGGAAGGCCGATGGGTCTGCCCCTGTCGTCGGGAGCACTGTGTCCGGTCGGTCGCAGAGCGGGATCGGCGTGCAGCGCGCGGATGGCGTCGACGGCTCGCAGCGCCTCCGGTCTGCGGCGGAAACGACGGTTGAGCCAGCCCGGGGCGACGACACCGTACATCTCCGCGCCGTAGGCCCCGTCGACGCGCAGAATGTTGAATCCGCGGTCCTTCAGCCAGACTTGGTCGACCTCCCCCCAAGGTATGAGCCGGACGCGACGGACCCCGACACACCACAAGCCCGCGCTGTCCGCCGTGATGCGCCAGCTGAACTGAGTGATGATCAAGATGGTCCCGATGAAGATGAACCCTGCGGCGTAAAGGCGGAGCCCCAGGGGTACATCACCATGTATGGCCAGGCCACCGACCGTGAGGGCGATCAGGATGCACTGGCCCAAGACGGCGCACAGCCTGCTGCCGATTCCCGCACCCCAGCTCACGGCCGCAGCGCCGGGAGGCGGTGGCTCGAGCCGG
The DNA here is from genome assembly GCF_036281785.1 of Streptomyces chiangmaiensis. Taxonomy (NCBI): domain Bacteria; kingdom Bacillati; phylum Actinomycetota; class Actinomycetes; order Kitasatosporales; family Streptomycetaceae; genus Streptomyces; species Streptomyces chiangmaiensis. Next base: position 998 of record NZ_JAYWVC010000230.1, read on the forward strand.
CCTTCGGGGTACTCTTGACGCGCCGGTCCGGCATCGCACTCGACGCACAACCGGGGCGCCTCCTGCCCGTCCGAGGAGACGAGGACGAGCCCTCCGCCGGGGTGCGGCGGGCCGAACAACACAGCCTCACGCAGCCGGTTGTGCACGGGGCTGCGGTACTCGCCGGAGGCGAGCCTGACATAGCAGCTGAGGAGCGGCCTGCTCCCTTCGACGTCGTCGGCCGCGAGGATGTACGTACGCCCGTCGTTGCGCCCACCTCCCTTGCGTACGAGCACCCGCAGCGCGGGCACCGGCGCGCAGCGCAGTGCGGCGGCGCGCCGTCGGTCCCTGACGTAGTAGGACAGACCCAGCAAGGCGACGCCACTGCCCAGGAACGCGATCGCTTGCCAGCCGTCGGAGCTCATGAACGAGGTGACGCCGAGCGGCCCGAGAACGAAGGCGAGAACGGCGATGACGCCCATCACGATGCCGCAGCCGAGGTTCCGGCCCTCGGCCGGACGGGGCATCGCCGCCTCGGGCAGTGGATACCGCTCGAGGCCGGCGGTCTCCGTCGCCAGTCGGCGCTGACGGCGTGCGGCGGTGAGCCTGTGCGTACAGGCGAGACAGACATAGCAGGCCGCGACCGCCATGGTGACTCCCGCCGCGGTCGGAGTGTCCGGGTCGAGGAGCGCCCAGACGGCCACAAGAGGGAGTATCGCGATGGTGGCCAGAGGCAGTCGCTTGATGCCGCGGTAGAGAACGGCGGCGACGAGCGCCTCCATCGCTGTACCGAGCCAGTCGGGAGGGCACGGCTCTTCGCCGCGGCAGAAGTAGGCATCCGCCGGGGCCAGCCAGAGAGCGGTGATACTCGCCAGAGCCAGCGCTAGAACCGACAGAATGGGATGCGCCCAGCGTCCGGGCCGCAGCGCACGCCAGCGCTCGGCGTCGGAGGAGTGCCAGGCCATGGCATCAGCTGTAACTGCCTCGGGGGGCAGGGGGACGGGGGTTTCGGCCACGGGCTAATCCTCGGGGAAGGTCGCCGACGGGCCACCCCTCACCGGCTGGCGGGAGAGCATGAACAAATGGCCGCGATCGGCTGAACGGGCAGTGTGGGTCTGTCAAATGGGATGGCGGCCAAGGTGGAGGCCGCCGTCGTCCCCGCATATGACGATCGTCCCTGCGGAATTCAGGAGTTCCTGCACGACGGCGTGTTCGCTGAAGCCGAGACCCCGCAGGAGGACCCGGTGGCCCAGGAAGCGTGGTACCCGCCGCTCACTTGGAACGGTCCTCCAGATACCGGGTGTGGGTCTCCTGCCGCCGGGCCTCGGTCTCGCGCAGTGCCGTGGCGAGCCGGCTCGCCTCGTCCTGGAGGAGTCCGAGCTGCCGGTCAAGATGGCGCTCCGGCGGCTCCTGTCCTGGCGCGAGCCGGTTCCACCAGCGGGTCCGTACGAACGTGTCGACGGCTTCCGGGACGTCCTGCCGCACGAGACGGGACAGCATGTGGATGCCTTCGGGATCCTGGGCGAGGACCTCCGAGACCCAGCCCGGATCGAGCAACGCCATCAGCAGCTCGGCCAGTTCGGTGAGCCGGCCGGAGGCGGCGGGCGGCAGCTCGACGTCCGCGAGATAGGCGCGCAGCTTCTCGAAGTCGGCACGCAGCTCGTCCAGTTGCGCGGACAGGTCGGGGAAGTCCGGTGGCGCCGGACGTTCCGGCGGCGCGATCAGCGCGCCCGCACCGTACAGACCGGCGACCACGACGGGCCAGTACGCGCCCGCGACGCCCGTGAAGGTGAGCCCGAGGCCCACGATTCCACCCACGCTCCCGAGGAGGTTCTTCCGGGACTCGACGTAGCGCATGAACTTATTGGTAGCCACGGATCTCCTCGAAGGCCCCGTCGAGCGAGCCCGTTTGGGCGTCGAAGAGACGGCCGCCGGTGAGTTCGGCGATGTGCTCCAGCTCCGCCTTGTCGGAGTCTCCGAAGAGAATGGGGAAGACGGGTATGTCGCGCCGATGGTCACCGAGTCCGCGGTGGAAGCCGTCGAATTCGCCGGCCTTGGCTCCGGCGGTGTTCTCGCCGTCCGTCATCAGCACGATCGACGTGAAGGTGTCGCGGTCGTCGCCCAGGTGTTCGTACGCCCTCTCCAGCGATGTGTAGATCGCGGTGTTGCCGCCGGCGTCGAGAGCCCGGGTGTCCGTACGGATCGCGTCCAGGCCGTGCTGTGGGTCGGTGGGCTCGACGACATGGGTCCGCACGCTCTTCACCTCCGACCCGAACGGCATCAGCGTGACCTCCTCACGGTCCCGGAAGTCGCCCGTGAGGTCCAGCAAGGCCGCTTTCAGACGCTCGAGGCGCCGGCCCTGCATCGAGGCGGAGGTGTCCAGCACGTACACCGTTCGGGAGGGACGGCGCAGCTTGTTCTCGTACGAGTCGAGGAGGCGGTCGGCGACGGACCGGGTGCCGGGGAAGGGGAGTTCGCGGCGTCGGCTCGTGTCGAGACCGAGGCCCGGCGGCACGGACGCGACCACGGGTCGACGGTGCGTACGGTCGGTGATCAGCCGCTGCACGGCCGGTGTGCGCAACCCGTCGGAGAGGCGGCGGACCTCGTCGCGCGTGTTCGGATCGGACGAGGCCAAGGAGGAGATCGGGTAGTCGGCGGTGACGACGCCGTCGCGGGGGCGGATCACGGTCAGGCCCGGGATGCCCTTGAGGACGGACTCGTAGTTGAGCAGGGCATCGACGTTGCCGCGGCGGCCGTAGGCGGTGGCCAGCCAGCCCGAGGAACCCGACGTCAGTTTCTGCCCCTTGAAGAACTCCTTCAGCTGCGGAGTGGCCTTCGCGACGTCCGCGTCGGTCAGGGCGGACTGGGCGCCGGACAACCCGGAGGCCACCGAGATCAGCGTCGAGAAACCCGAGTTGGAGCGGGCGGGGTCGGTCATGCCGTACGTCAGCCTGCCGTCCTGTACGGCTCGCTCGATCTGTGACCATGTCACCTGATCGGGCTCCCAGTGCAGGGCGCGCACCGTCTGGGACCGGACACCGATGGCCACCGGACTGGACATCACCGGTGTCTCGGAGACGACCTTCTTCGCTGCGTCGGGGCGCAGACGGAGATAGTCGTTCGAGGACAGCCAGAGGGCGTCGTAGGCTCCGTCCACCTTGCCCCTGGCGAGCAGGTCCACGGCGTCGAGGGTGCCCATGTAGGTGGGGCGGACAGTGATTCCGGTGGTCTTGCGGACCTGGTCGAGGACCAGGGCCATGTCGCTCAGCTCGCTGGAGGCGAGAATGCGGAGGGTGCCGGGTCGGGGCTGGGGCCCGCTGTCGTCATCGGGTTGCTGATGCTGTGCCGTGCACGCCGTCAGCAGGACGACGAGGCCGGCGATCAGGGCAAGACGTCGTCTCACGCGAGGCCCCCCTCCAACGCACCCTGGGACCGGCTCCGCTCCAAGTACGCACTCGCCTGCTGCAGTTCCGTCGTCAGCGACTCCACCGTGGCCGCCATGGTCTCGGTCGCCTGGGCCTTGTAGGAGTCAATGGCGTCGAGGGTGCGATAGATCTGCTGGAAGGCCGAGCGGAGGGTCTCCGCGCCGACCGCCGGGTCCGCGGCGATGCGCTGGATCTCACCGCTCTGCGTGGCGAGCATCTCGGCGTTGCCGCGGATCAGGTCCTCGGTCGTTCCGCGCAGGGCGTTGACCTGGTCGACGACCTTGCGCTGGTTGTCGAGCGCCGAGGCCAGCATCACCGAGATGCGCAGGGCCGAGACGGTCGTGGTGGCCGCCCGGTCCACCCCCTTGATCAACTCGTCGTTGTTGCGCCGCACGACGTCCATGGCGAGGTAGCCCTGCGCGCACACCGCGAGCTGGGTCAGCAGGTCCTGGTGCTTCTGCCGGACGGGAAAGAGCACGTCCGCACGGAGTGTGTCGGCCTGGGCGGGGTCGCTCGCCTCGACGCCGGAGATGTGCTGCTCGACTGCCGTGTCCAGGGCCTCGGTGAGAACGACGTACTCCTGGAGCTTGCCCATGGTGTCCCACAGACGTACGCGTTCGGTCTGCAGGGCGGCGTTGTCGCGGCGCAGCTCGTCCTGACCGCCGCGCAGGGATCCCACGATCTTGTTCAGGGTCCCTTGTGCGGAGGCGTACTTGGCGACGTGATCGCGCAGCTTGTTCCCACCGGGGAGCCGGGACAGGAGCTTGCGTCCCTTGCTCCCCGGCAGATCGCGCGGGTCCAGATCCTCCACGACGCGCCGCAGTTCGACGAGCGAGCCGCCGACGCGGGCCTGGGCGTCCTCGCCCTTGCCCGGCAGGCTGCGCACGGTGCGCTCCAGCATGCGGTTGGACTGGGCGGCGGCGGTGCGCATGTCGCTTGCGCCCAGTGCGGTGATCTCCCCGATCTTCCCGGCGAATTCAGGGGAGCGGGCGTCGAGCACGGCGAGCCCTTCGACGTAGCCGGCAGCCCTCCTGGCCATGTCGGCGCGGGCGGAGTCGTCCAGCGGCACGAGTCCGGCGGCCTTCTCCCGCGGCACGGGCGCCACGGGCTCGGGCGGGGTGAGGGTGAATGTCTCGTTGTCGGTGTGGGTCATGCCTGGTTCCCCCTAATTCCGGGCCCGGCGTGCCATCTCGTGCAGCACCGCGGAGGTGGGCACAGGCACCTGCCGGACACCGGTCAGCTTCTGATTGAGGTACGAGGTGTACGGGTCGGTGGCCGCCGTGAATTCGGCGCTGTCGCCCTGCGGCCGGAACCCGTGCTGTACGGCCAGCTTGCGCAACGCCGGGTCGGCGCCGAGCAGTTCACCGAGGTCGCGGCCGGTCTGCGTGAGCGGTACGACCGTGTGATCGCTGTTGGCCGTCGTGTCCGGGTAGAGGACCGTGAGGTCGTCCACGCCCCGGCTGTCGTGGAGGAGGGCGGCCACCTGGGACTCGTACACCAGGACGAGCGGATTGCCGACGCCGCTGACGAAGTCACGGAACGCCGCGTCCGAACTGGGCTGTTGGGCACCTTGGACGCTGATCAGTTTGCGCATGAGGGGCGCGGTGCGGTCGACGTCGGCCTTGTCGGCTGCGACGCGGCCGCCACCGGCCACATAGCTTGCGGCGGCGAGATAGAGGGCACCGGAGTTGGAGGTCTCCGGATCGGTGGTCGCGATGTACAAGGTCCCGGTCAACTCCGCGTGGCCACGGGTCCCTTTGAGCTGCTGCCAGGTGCGATCACGGCGCGCCGCGTCGAGGTACGCGGCCATGTGGAGAGTGCCACGGTCGTGGTCCAGGGTGGCGAGTCCGTTCGCGGCGAGTACCTGGGCTGAGCTGCGGTGCGCCACGACGACCAGGGGTGAGTAGAAGGGCCGCGGCAGGGGCTGCCGTACGTGGTGCTTGTCGGCGAGCGCGTCGGCGGGTGCCTGACTTGAGGGGAAGGCGAAGTCGTACTCCTTGAGATCGAGATCCTCCATGGCCCAGGAGCCTGAGGTCTCCGTCTTGACGGTGTAGCCCTTGGCGGCGAGAGCCTTCACCACTGCGGGATCGGCGAAGAAGTCCGCCTTCTCCGAACCGATCACTCCTCGCACGGTCTTCGTTGCCGTGCCCGTGTCCCGGCCTTCACGGCCTGCCACGACGGCTGTCACCACACCGCCGATCAGCAGCACCGCGAGGACGATTCCTGCGATACGTCTCACGCCGGGGAGCGTGCTCTCGGAACCCAAAGTTCCCCCCGTCGTGGGATGAACGCCGGGTGACAGGCATATCCCGGTATGCAACAGGAACAGAGGGTTCCGCCGGAGGAGGGGATGGCTGGGGATGGTGACGCCCTCGCGGGCTGAGCGGCGGTGGTCTGTGCGCCTCGTCAAGGAGACCGCCGCCGCGATCGCTCCGTTCGTGCACGCGTTGTGAGGACGCAGCAACGGCCATGTGACACGGGTGAGTTGACTCCAAGGCATTTTGAGAGAACACTCTCACATTATGGAGCGCGGAAATCGCCTGGGCGATATCGAGATCACCGACCCGAAAGCCATGCGGGCGCTGGCACATCCCGCGCGGCTTGCGATCCTCGAACGCCTGCAGCGACATGGGCCGGCGACGGCCACGCAGCTGTCTCCGCACGTCGGTGCCACCCCGTCCGTGACCAGCTGGCACCTGCGCCACCTTGCGGGTTTCGGGCTGGTCCGCGACGCCGAGGCCGGCACGGACCGCCGGGAACGGAGGTGGGAGGCCGCTGCACGGGGCTTCCGTGTCGAAGTGCCCGAAGATGAGGAAGGCCGGTCGGCCGCCCGGGCGCTGTCCCGGCAGATGTTCGCGCGCTCGTCCGACCTGCCTCACCGATGGGTGACCGAAACCGAACCAGGACTCGAGCCGGTGTGGCGCAGGCTCGCGGGCCTGGCCAACACCCGCGTCGTCGTGACCGCCGAGGAACTCGCGGCCATCGAGGACGCGATCGAGGCCGTCCTCGCACCCTATGTCCTGCGCGACCCGTCACAGCGGCCGAGCGGCAGCCGTGACGTTCGGCTGCTGCGCTACTTCCTGCCGGAGTCCGCCGAGGAGCAGGCGGGCGACACGCAGTGAACTCCCAGCAGGACGCGGCGCGCTGGACATCAGCCTCAAAGGACCGGAGGTTCGTTCGCTTCTGGGCCGGACAGTCCGTATCGCAGTTCGGCGACCGGATCACCGAACTCGCGCTGCCCCTGGTCGCCGTGGCGGCGCTCGACGCGTCGGCCGATCAGGTCGCATGGCTGACCGCGTCGGTCTGGGCCCCGAATCTCCTCGCCGTCGTACTGGGTGCCTGGGTCGATCAGCGGGTGCACAAGCGCCGCCTGCTGATCCTCGCCGACCTGGTGCGTGCGTGTGTGCTGCTCACCTTGCCGGCCGCCCACCTGCTGGGTGCGGTGACACTCGGCCAGTTGTATGCCGTGGCGTTCCTGACCGGCGTCGCGGGCGTGGTGTTCAACACCGCCTATCCGCCCTTCTTCGCCCACCTCGTGCCGCTCTCGGCCTACGTGGACGCCAACAGCAAGCTCAGCGCCGGCCGGTCGGCCTCCTTCGTCGCGGGACCCGCCATCGGCGGTGCCCTCGTCCAGGCCCTGACCGCACCCCTCGCCGTGATCGCGGACGCCGTCTCCTTCGTGGCCTCCGCGGTGCTGATCGGGACCGTCCGGGTGCACGAACCGACCGATGACGCCGCCGAGGTGACTGGGCATCCACTGCTGCGCCGAGCCCGAGAGGGGCTGGTCTTCGTGGTCCGTCACCCGGTACTGCGAGCGAGCCTCGGCTGCGCGACGACCGTCAACTTCTTCACTTTCCTCTCGGGCACCGGTCTCACCGTGCTGTTCGCCGACCGGGTGCTCGAGCTGTCCGCGGGGACCATCGGCCTGGCATTCGGCATCGGATCGCTCGGATCGCTGCTGGGCGCGGTCACTGCCCCGAGGATCTCACGCCGGATCGGCGTGGGACGGAGCATCGCGGCCGGCGCGGTACTCTTCCCGGCCCCTATCGCCATCATCGCCGCTGCGAGTGGTCCCACATGGGCCCGGGCAGGGGCGCTGGCCGGTGCCGAGTTTCTCTCCGGCTTCGGCGTCATGCTGTTCGACGTGAACCTCAACTCCCTGCAGACCTCAGTGACACCGAACGGACTGCGCAGCCGCGTGTCGGGTGCGTACAGCACGGTCAACTACGGCGTACGTCCCATCGGCGCCGTCGCCGGAGGCGTGCTCGCCACCCACCTCGGGCTCAGAGCGACGCTGATCACGGCTGCGGTCGGAGGAGCGCTGTCGCTGCTCTGGCTGCTCCCCTCGCCGATACCCCGCATTCGCTCACTGGCTCCTGGCGATCCACTCGCCGCCTACGGTGGCGCCGCAGCGGGCTGTCGATCGGAAGGAACGTGACGGGGCACAGACGCCGACAAGTTTCAGATGCCGGACGGGACAAACAGGTCCTGCGTTCGCTGATCAGCCCGTCGGTGATCCAGTACCGGTCCGCGAAGCTCTCCACGAGGCTGTCTCCTGAGCGGGACAAGCCGCTCGGCCCCTGACCTCCTGGGGCGGTCTCGAGAGGTGGTCACTGAGCATGCCCGCCGGGCAACCGCTTCAAGGAGTGTGCCGGTTCCTGATCCGGAGGCGTGCGATTCTTCACCTCTTGACGTGAATGGTTCAGACCTTTAGCTTCACAGTTCACCGACGTCCCATGGACGCGCTGACGCCGCCTCAGGTTGTGGAGAGCACCCCAGGCAGCGGAGTGGTGCTCAAGGTGGCAGTGGACCTACTTGGGTAACCGCTGCCCGATCCCCCGGTTGACCATTCACCGCAGGACGAGGATCGGCCGACGGCCGCCCAGTTGATGTCGGCAGGATTGCATGCGGGACAGCCAGGCGGAGCACAGCGGTTTTGAGCATGTCGTTGTCGGCGATGGTCACGGAAAGAGCCTGGTGCAAACGTCCAGCGGTGGAAGTTCGACCATCGTGGAGTTGTGCGGAGGTTTCAGAATGCTTCTGAGCAGTCAATGCGGGTGTCTACCCCCGCCAACGGACGGCGCTGGTGTTGTCGAGTACGTCGCGGATGGCGCGGGCCCGGAGCCGAATACCGCGTCATAGGCAAGAACCGCGACTTCAATGGCGGGAACACTATCATTTGTGTCGTTTCTGCGACTGATGTGAGAGCAGACCGGCCACGTACGTTGTGGGCATGCCGGAAATCCGGCGTTTCCTGAAACGAGGAGTGACCGCGTTGAAGATTGGTTTGCTGGTACGCATAGAGGCGAGGCCCGAGCACGCCGACGAGGTCGAGGCGGCTCTGCGCGGCGCGCAGGAGTTGGCCGAGCAGGAGCAGGGCACAGTGACCTGGTTCGCGTTCCGCCAGGGCGCCACTACCTTCGGGGTGTTCGACACGTTCGACGACGAGCAGGGTCGCCAGGCACACCTGGAAGGGCGAATCGCCGCCGCGCTCGGAGAAATCGCGGAGACCAAGCTCACCTCGGCCCCGGTCATCGTTCCGGTGGATCTGCTGGGCGCCAAGGCCTCCTGAACAGCCGGGCCAATAACCCCTGATCACTGGAAGCAGCAATGGCCGTAGTGGCCACAGATGAGCGGCCGGGAGTTGAGTCCGGCCTTGGAATCACCAGAGGAGTGCGACATGGTTGACATGAACCTCGAGGTCAACATCATCCCCGTGTCCGACGTCGATCGATCCAAGCAGTTCTACGCAGATCTGGGTTGGAGATTCGACGAGGACGCTGCCCCGGCGGACGGTGTTCGCATCGTCCAGTTCACACCTCCGGGCTCCGGGTGTTCGGTCACCTTCGGTCAGGGCATTACGGCGGCCAGGACCGGCTCGCTGCAGGGAGCGCTGATCGTCTCCGACATCGAAGAGGCCCACAATGAACTCGTCGCCCGTGGCGTCGAGGCAAGCGATGTGTGGCATGGCGCCCCGTTCCCCGCTGAGGTGCGACTCAAGGGCCCCGACCCGGAGCGAACCAGTTACGGGTCGTTCTTCTCGTTCGCCGATCCCGACGGCAACACGTGGATGGTCCAGGAGGTCACGACGCGCCTCCCCGGCAGAATCTGACAAGCTTTCGCATCCACGGCGGACCGGCGAGGCCGATCGGGAATGGGCAGTCAGGGCGCTTCCCGCGCCGGTCAAAACGTGAAGAAGACCAGGGGCTGCGGTTCGCGGCCTTGGTCGGAAGCGTCCACCGGAGTTCAGGCGCCTCAGGTCGTGTCGAAGGGGCTGTCTTGCTGGACCGCCCCTTCCACCCGAGTGAAATTCCATCTCAGCCTCCGAAAACACACCCCCTTCACTCACCGGCGTGCACTCCCTGAGCACAGACGTGACGTGGTCCGACGGGCATCGGCCAGTTGGAGGCGATCTCGTAGGCCCCGACGGGAATGCTTGGTTCGTGGTTTGGCTGCACGCCTCACGTGCAGCCAAGTCATTTTCCGAATTCGAGCCGGGCGACGGGAAGAGCCGTTCGGATGGCGTAGTAATCAGTCCATTCATTCGTTTTGTCTCCAGGCTCTGGTTCATCGACCAGAAACCCCTATCTGAGTAAGAGGCAAGTTCACCATGAGTTCTCAAAACCAGAAGGTCGCCGTCATCACCGGCGCCTCGCAGGGTATCGGTGCCGCCCTCGTCGAGGCCTATCGCAAGATCGGATACGCCGTCGTCGCCACCTCGCGCGGGATCGACCCGTCCCACGATACGGGCGTTCTGACGGTGCAAGGTGACATCGCCGACCCCACCACCGCCGAACGCGTCATCGCCGGCGGCCTCGAGCGGTTCGGCCGTATAGACACCCTGATCAACAATGCGGGCGTATTCATCGCCAAACCCTTCACGGACTACACCCAGGACGACTACGCGTCCGTGACAGGGGTGAACCTGACCGGTTTCTTCCGCATCACACAGCTGGCGATCGAGCAGATGCTCCACCAAGGCGCCGGGCACATCGTCAACATCACCACCAGCCTGGTCGACAACGCCGATTCCAATGTCACGTCCGTTCTCGCTTCGCTGACCAAGGGTGGCCTGCAGTCGGCCACCAAGGCCCTCGCCATCGAGTACGCGACCCGCGGCGTCCGCACCAACGCGGTCTCACCAGGCCTGATCAAGACTCCCATGCATGCCGTGGAAGCACATGAGGCCCTCGCCGGTCTGCATCCGGTCGGCAGGATGGGAGAGCCCGGCGACATCGTCGACGCAGTGATCTACTTGGAGAACGCCTCGTTTGTCACGGGTGAGATCCTCCACGTCGACGGCGGTATGAGCGCAGGTCACTGACCCGTGGGGCGCCACTTGTGAGCTACGGGTGAATGGTCGCATGCGGCATTTGGAGATCATCTCAAACTGGCGGTCCGGCTCATTGGCTCAGGTGAGAAGCTGTTGTCTTTGCGATCTTGAGCGGTGTTTGTCGAACGGGAGTCTCGATCGGGTGATCGCGGCCAGTGCCGGGCATGCGAACAGGGCCT
>NZ_JAYWVC010000231.1:0-11721 GCF_036281785.1 Streptomyces chiangmaiensis
TGCGGCGCGACGTCGGACGTCTTGCCCGTGTCAGTGGTGCCCTGGGCCGGGACATGCACCAGCTCCACCTTCTGGCCCGGCACCAGAGCGGTGGCCGGAATCTGCTTGGGCTCCAAGCCGATCGGCACCAACTGCTCACCGGCCTTCACCAGCGAGTCCTTCGTCACCTGCGAGGGGGCCAGCAGGGAGCCGGGCTTGAGCTCCACCGCGGCCCGCTTGCCCACCACCGACTTCAGGTCGCCGGCGCGCACCGCCTTGACGGCCGGGTCCAGGGCGACGGACGCCTTACCCAGGTCGTCCTCGGTGAGGACCTGGCCGACCTGGACATCGCGGACCACGGTCACCACGTCCGTTCGGTTCCCGACCTGGAGCAGCAGGACCGCAACTCCCGTGCCACCGGCGGCGATCAGCGCCAGCGACAGGGCGATGACACCTGGTCGTCGCCTACGAGCCGACACCCGGGGCGGCGCCACCGGTGCGGCCACACCTCCCTGATAGGGGGCGCCGTTGGGGGCTGCGTATGCACGTTCTTGGGTCTTGCTCACCGTTCTGTCCTTCCGGCGGCGTTTACCTGACGACCTGTACTTCGCCGACCGCGACCTGCACGTTGGTCTGCCGGACCTCTGTGAGCTGGCCGGCTTGTCCGCCGCCCTGCCAGTTGATGGTCCACGTCGAGGTGGCTGTCACTGGGAACTTGCCGTTCTGGGCCCCGGCCGAGGTGTTGGAGTACACGTGTCCGCAGGTCGGGGACTGGGCCATGCCCTCGGACGACGTGTAGGACGTGCCGGGGCCGTTGCAGGTCACGGAGGCGCCGTCACCCATCGACCACACGATCTTCGACACCTTCGCGGTCGCGGTGACGGTGACCCCGCCCGCCGATGCAGTCGCGGTATTCGGTCCGTACGTCGTGGCGCTCTGATTGACCCACATCCACATCGGGACACCCACGGTGTACCTCCCGGCCGCGCGCGGGCTGGCGATCGCCGGGCCGAGCAGCGTCATGGAGTCGACCGCGCGCTGCGCCAGCTCCTGTGGGTCGACCTGCGGAGCGGGAGGCTGGCCCGTCGGGACGACGACAAAGCCGTCCGGGTTGTTCTGACCACCGTCGGAGCAGGACCTGAAGTACAGGTCGTTCTTCTTCGGGTCTTTGCCCTTCCAGACCGGGTGGTCGGCTGGAGGCTTCTGATCGACCTTGGTGTAGGTGCACTTCACCTTGCTGGGATTGTCCTCGCTGCCGCCTTGTGAGCCACCTGCCTGACCACCACTGCTGGGGGTGTCGTCACCGACGCCGACGCTGACGCAGAACTCGACGACGTGACACTTGCCAGCATCGACCTTGGGGTCGTCGTCGGCGTACGCGGTGCTTGCCGTGGCCAGGACCAGGGCGCCGGATAGTAAGGTGAGGCGCCGGGTCAGCAGGCTTGATCTTGAGCGGTCCACTCGGTGACCATCCACTTCGTCCCCCACTTTTCAAGCGTTGCGGTGCTGACGTATTTGATGAGTCGTTCCGTTGGCAGCGGGACCGGCTTCTTCGTGGCCTTGTCGATCAGCGTCCAGTTCGTGGTGTCCACGCAGTCCGCGACCGTAGCCTTGGGGATCTTGGCGTCGGTCACCTTGACGACCTTCGGGTGGATCACTGGCTTCCCGGTTGTCACCTGCCCGGCCTTCTTCATGGCCGACAGGTTGCGCTCGATGTCCGCCAGGGCCTTGAAAGTCGTGTACTTCCGCACGTCGGTGCCCGCAGAAGAGGCCTGTTGGTAGGCCTCGGTCTTCGCATCCCATGAGCTGGCATACGCCGCGAGAACAGCGGCGTCTTCGGCAGGGACGGTGGAATGGGAGGACGGCGACACGGCTGGCGGCGTAGTGCTGGGCTTGGACGACGACGCGCCCGAGCCGCTGTCGCTACATCCGGCCAGTGCCAGCAGACTTCCGGCAAGGAGCAATGCGGTTGCGCGCTTCCGGGTGCGAACAGCGGCGATCTTGAGCCCTGATGAGCGTCGTTGTGTGCCTGTCACGTTGTCTCCCCGTACGGCCTGGTCCGGTCGACCGCCGCCCGGCCTCCGACATGCGGGGACCTGGAACCGCGGCCTGGTCCAGCTGCGGTAATGCGTTTGCGTGATCGCAAGATTACGCAGATGCCAGGCAACTTCCCAGCCCGATAACTTAGTTCGCTCGCACAACTCGGGACGTACCCGGTCACTTTCGGAACCGGATATCGATTTATAGTTCTGTGCCTTCGCTCGTCGCTCCCGCACATCGCAAGGACAGGAACGCCGGGCCGAACCGACCTCGTTAATCCGCTGTGCGCGAGAACGAGATCTCGACTCGTCGGTTCTTCTCGCGTGGCCAGGAGCTGATGTTTGAAGGGCTCGATTGGGCTGGGCGTGAAGCCCGTCGTCGTACGGCCCTTGGGCTGGGCGCTGGTCAGGTCCATTCGTTTTCCTCCTTCGACAGGTGGACAGCGGCGGCGCCTGCAGGGGCGTGCGTGGCGAGAAAGGCAGCGACCTGGCCGAGCTGCTTCGCGGCGCGGTCGCTGAGCTGGTCCAGCGGGAGCGCCTGGGCGTTCGCCTGGGCGGCCCGCTCCAGCGCGGGGATTTGTTGCGGGCGCGCCTGGGCGGCGAAGACGTCGTCGAGATGGGGCCCGCGCAGCTGCACCGGACCCACCCGGCGGCCGTGCACGTTCATAGAGACGTAGTGCTGGAAGCGCTCCATGGTGGCGACCCGGTCGGGGCTGGGGTCATCGCCCCACTCGGCCGTGATCGCGGCGACGGCGGATCTCGACCCGGCGGTGGTGGCCAGCGTGGACGCGTTCTGCACCAGCGACAGCCGCACCGCGGCCGGGAGGCGGGCCAGCAGCTGGGTCATGCCGTGGATGTGGCACCGGTACTTGCGGAGATCCTCGAACATCGCGGCGATGGTCTCCGGGGCCGCCCCGGTCAGGGTGATTAGCTCGTCGAAGTAGGGGCGGAACGGCACCCGCTTGTCCTCCTGTGTGTCCCGCCGGGAGCGCGCGGCCCGCAGCAGATCCCGGGCGAGCAGCGCGGTCAGGAGGCGGTCAGTGGGCCCGTTGCCGCCCGGGCACACCCACACGATCATCCGGGAGTCCATCGCCGCGCGGATGTTGTAGACGCCGACCGGCTGGCCGAGGAACGCGCGGGTGACCGGGTTGGCGGCCAGCCGGGCGATCGGGTTGAGGACCACGGCGAACGCGTCGGGCGGCAGGGTCGGGAACACCGCCTGCCACCAGGAGCGGGTCTCCTCATCCAGCCGGCCCGCCACCATCGCAAGGGCTGCCTTGCGGAAGCCGGGATCGGTGAGCAGGGCCCGCACGTGGAAGATCGTGGCCTGGTCCTCGGGCTGGCCGGCCTGGCAGGCCGCCTCGTTGAGGGTGACCAGGACGGTGAGCGCGGCGGTGAGGATGGTGAGCGCGCGCGGTGCGGTCGCGTCGTCCCAGGCCAGTGCGGAGGCGTAGGCGTCGGCGATCGCCTCGACGACCTCATACACCGGCTGCCCGTGCTGCATTCCGAGCGGATTCCACGAACTCACGCGCGGGTTGGGGCCGAGACCGTTGAGGTCGATCAGTGCGATCCGCGGCATCAGGGTGTCGTGCGCCAGGAACGGGATGGCCCGCGGCCAGGAGTCGCGGTGCGGGTCGACGAAGATCAGCCCGCCGCCCGCGTGCGCCCAGCCGATCGCCTGTGCCAGGGCGCGTTCGGTCTTGCCGCCGCCGGCCTTGCCGACCCCGACCTCGAACAAGGTCTCCTCGGCGTAGGTGGCGACGAGCCGCTCCCGGCCGTCCGGGCCCCGGTAGATGCCCTGCAGCAGCAACTCGGGCTCGCCGAAGGCGAAGGTCGGCAGGTCACCGGCGAGCACCGGCAGGCGGCAGTTCGTGGTGGGGGGCTTGAGCAGGCCGGTCAGCTCGTTCAGCCGGACCCAGTTCGCTCGGGGTGGCTGGCAGTGCCCCAGATTCCAGCGACGCTCGAAGCCGCGCCGGGTGGGCCAGTGGTCGGCGCCGAACCGCCATGGGCCCAGCCGCCAGCCACGCATCGCCCACCTCGAGCGCCCGCCGAACACGTCGAACGCGGCCTGGAGCTGGGCGAGCCTCGCCTGGGCGCGGCCCTCGGTGTTCGAGGCGCACATCACCAGCAGTTGGACCCGGACGAGGTGGTCGTCCTCGGCGAGCTTGCCCAGCGCCTCGGCCGGCTCCACCCGGCGCGGGACCGGCGGCATCACCAGCCGCCGGCTGCTGCCCGCGCCGCGGTTGTCACTGAGGAGCTGCTGCAGCTGAAAGCCCAGAGAGTCCTCGATGCCGCTCGCGTCCTGCCTCAGCCAGCGCGCGGCCCGCTGGGACTCCCGGCGCTCACTCCTGCGTGCGGCGCTCATCAGCTGCAGGCGGCGCGCCCGCAGTGCCCACTTCGGGGCGCGCTGGATGTCGAGCCGGATCTCGGCGAGGTCCCCGAGCTCGGCGCGCAGGTCGGCCACGGCGTCGACCAGCGGCTGGAGCGGGTCGGGGTTGAGCGGCACCACGCGCAGCGGGGAGGTGAGCTTGCCGCGCAGGATGAACTCGGCGCGCACGGTGTGCGTGCGAGGCTCGTCGACGATCGGCCGCGCCCGGTTGACGGTGATGTCCGGTCCGAACGGGGTGATGGACAGCAGCCGTTCACCGCCCGCCGGGCCCTCGATCCGGTAGCGCAACGGCGCACTGCCGTCCGCGCGCAGCCGGACCTGCACGGTCTTCGCCCTGCGGGGCGCCCACCAGGGCATGGCCGTGGACGCGCGGGCGAGCTGGACACCGCGCCGGAAAATCTCCTCCAGGCTCGGGTCGAAGTGCCGGTTGGAGACGAGCTCCAAGGCCATCCGCTCGGCGGAAGCCTTGGCCGCGAGCCGGCGTACCACCATCTCGCCCACGCCCCAGCATGCGGTGATGGCCAGGGCGAACAGGTACCAGTGGTCGTAGAGCCAGTCGGCGGCGTCGACCAGGCTGGTGACTAGGCCGAGTACCTGACTAGCAGCCGTGTCATCGGCCCGGTCCGTCAGGTACGGGGCTGCGGAGTCCACGTCGCTGCTCCCTTCTTCGAAGTTGTTCGGATGAAGCGCCAGTCGGTGATGCGAAGGTCGGTGAAGGTGCCACCGCGGTCCATGCCGGCCCACACCAGATGGACCACCGCCTTGTGCGGGCTGCCGTCACGGCGGGCGATCGCGGCCTGGATGCGGAATCGAGCGGTGGCGAACGCCGGGGCCACCTCCTGGCCGGAGTCGGGAAAGACTGTGGGCCACTTCGCGCGGCCGATGCCGGTGGCGTCCGCGCGCAGCAGCGCGCGGCCGGCGGTGAGCAACTCCCGTTCGTCGGCGGCGGGAAGGTCGGCGGGCCAGGCAGCCTCCAGGGACCGCTGGATGGCCCGGTCGCCGGCCACGCCCTCGCCATGCGGCGGCAGAGCGGAGTCAACGAGTGACGGTGTCGATCCCGCGGGTGTCGTGGAGGGAGCCGTGGCCACGGCCACCTTCCGCCCAGGCGCGGAGGGCGCAGATGACGGATCCGTGGTCGCCCGCGCGGTCGGCGACGTCGCCGGAGCCGGTGGCTGCTGACCGTGCGGCATGCCCAGCAGGGCGATGCCGGCGACGGCGAGCAGGGCGGTGCTCAGCAGCAGCAGACGCGGTGAGCGTGGGGTGGTGGTCACAGCAGCCGCGCTCCCCCCGCAAAGCCGGACATGGCGTTGACCGAGTCCAGCCGGACAACAGTGCCGGGGCGGGCAGCGTTGATCATTTGACCGCTGCCGAGGTAGATCCCAACGTGGTAGATCGTGGAATCGCGTCCGTGGGCGTAGGCGTAAAAGACGAGGTCGCCCGGCTTGATGGCACCGGTGCCGAGGCTCGCGGGGATGCGCTGGCCGACACCGGACTGCGCGGCCGCGACGCGCGGCAGGCTGATGCCGACCTTGGCGTACGCGTATCCGGTCAGGCCCGAGCAGTCGAAGCCGTTGATGTTGGCGCCGCTCTTGCCGCTGGGGGAGCAGCAGATGCCGTACGATTTGCCGCTCGCGTTGCCGCCGCCCCATGAATACGGCACCCCTCGCTGGAAGAGCGCCGCCTCGATGACGGTGCGGACCTTCCCCGAGACGTTCTTCAGGTCCGGGTCCTTGGCGGCCGCCGTGTACTGGTCGATCCAGCCCAGCACGCCTGCGGCGTACTCGTTCGAGTGGTTGTACTGCCAGATCGCAGCTTTCAGCTGGGCGCGCTTGGTCAGGTCACGGCCGCCTCCGCACAGGTAGATCGCGGCGCCGAGCGCGGCGTCGTCGGCGTTGTGCGGGTCGGCGATCTTGTCGCCGTCTGCGTCCTTGCCGATCGACTCCCAGGTGGAGGTCAGGAACTGGAAGGGGCCGACGGCTCGCTCACCTTGAGAGGTGCCGTCCCACTTGCCGTTGTCGGTGTCGGGGAAGGCGGTGGTGTTGCCGCCCTGGCCGGAGCCGTTGAGGAGAACCCCGTAGATCTTCGGTCGGATGTCGCCGCCTGCGGCGATGTTGCGGCCCACGGCGTGGTTGGACTCGACCTTCGCGATCCCGGCGAGGATCGGCCAGCGCATGCCGCGGCACGTGGGCATGTACTTTCCGACCTGTTGGACGGCCTTCTTGTAGGCGGTCAGCATCCGGGGCGGGATGTCTGCGGCACTGCCGCCCTCGGCGATCCCGCCGTCGTCCTGCTGGCCCGTCTTCAGCGCGACGTACGCGCTGATGGCGTTGCCTACCGGTGCAGCGCAGCACACGGCGGCGAACAGCAACAGCATCACCACACACCCCCACCGCGCCATCCGGCGCCGGGACGGCCTCACCCGTCCTCACCGTCCTCCGGCTGCCGGGCCCGCTCCTGGCGCCGACGCTCGGCGTCGGACGCGGTGCGCCGCATCAGCTCCTGGAAGCGGGCGCGAGCCTCGTCGCGAGTGCTGCTGCGCGCCCGGCCTCCTCCGGGGAAGACCGGCCCGGCCCGGTCCGGTGCCAGGTGTGCCGGACCCTGGGGCGCACCGCCTCCGAGCCGGGTCGGGGACGTCGGCGACGGGGTCGGCTGGGTACTGGCCCCGGTAGCAGGCGGCGGCGCAGCGGGCCGCGGTGAGGCCGGTCGTGCACGGCCCGGGGAACCGGAGCCGGCCGGACGCGGCACCGGTGCCGGACGGGTCGACAGGCGGCGGCTGACGAAGGGACCCGTCCCCCCTCTGTCGTCCGTGTGATCCCTCACGACCCGGGACACGTGACGGCCCGTGTCAGCCCAAGCCCGGCCGTCCTCGCGAACCGTGTTGCCCCACACCCGCACCTGCTGGCGGGCGTCTTCGGAGTAGCGCGAGCCGCCCGTCCGGGCCCGGCGGACGCCTGCCGGCAGGCCGACCGTGGCCCCGTACGCGGCCCGGCCCCCGCGGTGCAGGATGCGGTAGCCGCGGAAGCGGACCAGCCGGTTGTGCGCCCGCGTCGACAGCAGGGTGCGGTCGGCGTTCTGGTCGTGCAGCACCTGGCCGGAGTTCCGGTCGACGACCTGGCCCTGCTCGTTGCGGTAGCGGTCGGGCGGACCCGAGGGCCTCCGCGGCCCCGTGCCGCCTGAACCGCCGTCGCCGCCGTCCGACGAGCCGCCCGCGCCCGGGTCGCCCTCGGCGGTGGGCTTGCGCCACTTGGCCAACTGCTCCTTGTCCGGCCGACGCCCGATGAGCAGCCAGTGCGAGCCCTTGGCGCCGAGCCGTGCGCCCAGCCCGCCCACGGCGGCCGCCGCGGTGAGCGGGGCCAGACCGCGTCCGGCTTCGGCCGTGGCGTCGGCGAGGAGTCCGCCCGTGTCCACCGGCATGCCCGCGCCGTCGAACAACGAGGCGAGCGCGACCATCAGCCTTTGGCGGGTGCCGAGCATCCCGAACCGGCCGCCCCCACCGCCGACGAAGGCGCGCAGCCCGCCGCCGTATCCGCCCATCGCGGCAGGGGAGTTCATGGCGAGGGCAGCGCCGAGCTCGGAGGTGTCGCCAGGCATGTGGGTGCCGCCCACCTTTGCATAGCGCATCCGCATGGCCATGCGCCGGCCGAAGGAGGTGATGCCGGTCAGCAGCCTGCGGTGTCCGGCCGCTCCGGCGATGGCCAGGACGTCGATGAGGAGGATCCGCTCGACCATCAGGTCGGGGCCGTTGGTGATGGTCGCGTCGATCGCGATCCCGAAGAAGGGAATGAACGCGCAGATCCCGACCACGGCCAGGACCGCGATCCCCCACAGGGACAGCCACTTCCACACCGACTGGCGCGCGGGCCCGGGCAGCATGCCCGCGACGAAGGTGACGCCGCCGACGGCCGCCGCGGCCGCGCACACACCCTGGGTGCCGAGCAGAACGATCGCGCTGGACAGCAGCATGCCGCAGATGAACAGCGCGGCGATCAGCAGCAGGAAAGCACCGCCGACCCGCCACCAGGTGGGCTTCTCGGCGTAGGTCGCGCACGACTTGCCGACCGGGCCGGCCTTCTTCATGTCCGAGAGGAACGCGGCGAACGCCTGGTCCTCGTCGGTGACGATCGCATTGGAGGCGTCGAGGAGCTCGCCACCAGGTGTGAGCGTCGGGAGGTCGTCGGTGCTGGGCGGCTTGTCGTCGACGCCGCGTTCGCAGTACTTCTTGCCCGGCCCGTGGATCAGGCTGCAGGCATCCTTCGCCTTGTCCGACGGGGTCGAGCTGGGCATGTACCCGCCGGTGATCCACTTCAGATGGACGGCGTAGGCCTTGCGGTCGGCAGTCTTGGCGGGGTCGAGGATGCGCCCGTACTGAAGGAGCATGTACGGCTTGACGATCAAGGCGTTGGTGATCGAATCCTGGATGGGCCGGGCCACCTCTGTTGAAGAGACCGGTCCTTCGCCTTCACGCTCCTCGCACTTGATCTCGGCGTTGCCAGCCATGCCCGCGCACGGGTCATAGCTGGCGATCTTGCCGCCCCAGTCGTAGGAGTTGACGCTCTCCTGGGCGACCTCGGCAGCCACCTGCTGGGACTGCCCCAGCGGCCCGTCCTGCGAGAGCAGAGTGTCGGGACGGATGAGAGCCGAGGCAGCAATCGCCCCGATGAGCAGAGTGAGGAAGATTTCGCCCAGACCGCGGCCGACCCGGCCACGCACGATCATGAACCCCGCGAACACGAACGCCCAGGCCAGCAACAGGCCCTTGATCCCGAGCGTGTCGACGACCATATGGTTGTAGGCGTCGGCGACCTTCTGCGCCGGACGGGTGAGGAGCTTCAGCAGCGGGAACCGGAAGGCCACCTCGATCGCCCACCCGGCCAGCCCGACCAGCAGCCGGATCAGCGTGAACAACCCGGAAAGGGCGAAGGACAGGGCCTGGCTCTTGAAGGCGACGATGGAGCCGCCCTCGGCGCTCAGCTCGTACCCGTCGATCGGCACACCCTCGGACGAGTAGATGTTCAGCGGAGCGAGCAGGTCTCCGGTCTCGCTGTTGCTGCTGGCCGCGTAGACGACCTGCGTGTTCACCAGGAGGAACACACCGGTGAGCAGCACGACGAAGCCGGCCGAACGCAGGGTCGCGCGGTCTGGACGGAACACGTCAGCGCCGCCTTTGCCCAGCGCTGCGCAGCCGCCACACCACGAGAGCACCCACACCCGCACCGGCGGTCCCCAGCCTCCACGCTCCACCGGCCACGTCCTGCGGGCCGTCGGACGCCGAACTCGCGGCGCCGCGCCCGCAGCACGCCTTGGCCGGGCCCACGATCAGGGCGCAGGGATCCCGATGCGCGGTGTCGGCGGCGAAGGCCCGCCCGGTGTGCGGCCACCACGCCTCCGGCACGCCCACCCCGAGGGCGAGAACGACCGCGGCAGCCACGACGGCGATCACGGTGAGGACGCTCGCCGCGGCGGCAACACGCCGCGAGCGGTCCCAGGAAGAAGTAGTCATCAGACGGTTTCCTTCAAACGGGTCTCTACGGCGTCACCGGCGGGCGGCTCCGGCACGGAGGTTGAGACGGCCGTGCGGCGGCCTGGCGTGGTGGTGATGGAGGTGGTGATGCGCGGGATGCGAGGGATGGAGACCTTGATGCGGCCGGTGTTCTGCCGCGGGCAGGTCAGCAGGAACTCGCCCTCCCGGCCCTTCTGGCCGACGGGCGACAGGCCCGTGGTCACCAGCCGCAGCAACTCGCCGTCGTTCGGGTCGAGCC
This sequence comes from Streptomyces chiangmaiensis, assembly GCF_036281785.1. Lineage (NCBI taxonomy): Bacteria > Bacillati > Actinomycetota > Actinomycetes > Kitasatosporales > Streptomycetaceae > Streptomyces > Streptomyces chiangmaiensis. The sequence goes on from NZ_JAYWVC010000231.1 coordinate 10,167, forward strand.
CGACGAACTCCAGGCCGCGACGCGCGCGTTCACGGTCGGCGGTGCGGGCGAGTGCCCGGTAGGCCATCAGGCCGCGGTCGGGGCCGAGTTCCTCGGCGTCGTGCGAGCCCGCCAGGAGCCCGGCGCCGTGCTTGCGGCCGTCGTGGAGGATCTCGTGGACCAAGGCCGTGCCTTCGGCGGACGAGGTGAGCCAGTACAGCTCGTCCAGCACCACCGCGGTGAACCGCTCGGGGTCCTCGAAAGCCGTCTGCCGGGCGATCGCGGCGATCAGGTAGAGCACCGCCCTGCCGATCAGCGCCTCCAGCGGCTGCTGGTGAAGGATCTCGGGGTTGGCAAACGCGGCCTTCGGAGGCAGCTTGAGACCGGTGGTGGTGATCACGATCATGTCGGAGGCACTGGAGGCATCCAGCCGTACCGGCGGCAGCGTCGGGTCGAAGACCATCCGGGCCAGGGAGTTGGTGGCGACGACCCGGATGAGGCCGGCGAGGGTCGCGGCCGCGTCCTGCCGTTTGCCCGCCTCGCGCGTGGCCATCTCCTCGAGGACCTCAAGGACACGGTGCATGGACGGGGCGTCGCTGAGGGCGGCCTGTTCGACGGCGTGGTGGAGGACCTCGCCGCCTGTGCTCATCGGACCGATGCCGAGCTGCAGGGTGAGGTAGGACAGGGCGTAGTGGCGGCCCTCGGGCCCGTCGAACATGCGCAGCGGGTCGATGGACACCTCGGCCTGCGCGGCGTCGATGATCTGGACACGTCCCTTGGCTGCGGTGCGCGCGAAGGTCGCCCACTCGCGTACGGGGGTGCGGTCGATACAGATCGCGCAGCCACCGCGCGCCCACACCGCCTCCGCGATCAGCTTCTGCAGGACGCTCTTGCCCGCGCCGAGGTCCCCGACGATGCCCATGGAGGCGGATGCGTCGACCTTGGGCGCATCCGCCACGTTGATCATGACGGGGCGGGTGGTACCGCAGTCCAGGTCGATGCCGAGGAACATCCCGTTGGGGTCGCCGACCTCCGCAGCGGTGAAGGCCCCGCCCAGCGCCCAGTCTTCGGAGACCTGGTGCTGGGTGAACTCCCGCACGACACCCGGCCGTACGGTGCCGGGCAGGCCGAGGGTGAAGAGGGCTTCTTGCAGGCCAGCCGGGCGGACGGCGCGGTAGTCGGCGCCACCGAGCAGTGAGGCCAGGGCACGGGCCCGGGCGTCGCAGATGGCGGCGGTCGGCCCCCACACCGTCAGCACGGTGACGGACTGCACCTCGACCTCCACGCTGGTGCGGGAGAGACGGGCATCCAGCTCGCCCAGGTCGCGGGCGGCCTCGGTCAGGGACGCGGGCATGCCGGTTGGGCGGGCGTCGTACTGGTCGGCCTGGTCGATGAGTTCGTTCTTCTTGCGCCGCACCTGGTCGCGCGCCTTCTCCGCAGGCACGAGCGTCAGGTCGACGGTGTAGTCGACGGGAAAGTCGAGGGTTTCCAGCTGGGCGAACAGGTCGGCGGCATCCTGGCTGACCGCGGGCGGGCACTCGGCCAGCGCCAACTGCGCCTGGTAGCCCACCCCGGT
>NZ_JAYWVC010000232.1:0-11677 GCF_036281785.1 Streptomyces chiangmaiensis
GTGCGGACATCCACAGTCCGGGCATTTCGGATAGGAGCATATGCTCTCATCTGAGGGGTGGCAAGTGGGTCACCCATCACCTCCTTCACGCACACAAAAGGGGCGGCGCGGAGAGACGAAAGGCGCAGGTCGACGCGGAAGACAGCGAAGGGGAGGGCCCCGGGCGGGACGAGCGGCGACGGATGCCGCGCAGGCGCCGGGCCCGTCTGAAGGCCGCCGCATCAACAAGATCAAAACGTGGCGCGGACTGCAGCCGCGGCCGCTCACGGGCGCGGAGCGGCTCCATCGATCGCCGGCCGCACCTCGCCTCCGGCGCGATTCACGAGCGGGGCCTCGCCCGTCACGACGCTGCGGACCCGATGGAGGAGGCGGTGCCCCGCGGCAAGGTCAGTTCGCCCGCCACCAGTCGGTGACGATCCTGGCGTAGTCGTCCGCGCCCTCCTCCCAGACGTAGTGGCCGACGTCGAGGACGTCGAGGATGCTGTTGGGCAGGTGCTCGTGCAGGTATTCGGCGTTCACCACGGGCACCACGTGGTCCCTGCGGCCGGCGATGATCCGTACAGGCGTCTCGATGCCGGGCAGCAACTCGCGCAGCAGCGGCAGTTCGACGGGGTAGGCGCGGACGTAGGTCATCTGGTCGACGATCCGCTGGCCCACGTAGGACGCGAGATAGTCTTCGCGCACGATCTGCGGCAGCTCGTAGCCCTGCATCTTGTCGAGGGCGATCGTCACGATGTCCTTGGGACCCAGTGCCCGGTACGGCGCCAGGTCCTCGGCGTGCACCCAGTCGTTCAGCGGACCTCCCAGCTGCACCGGGACCGCGGCCCCGCCGCTGCCCACGACGGCGCTGCGGAATCGGTCGGGGTGGTGGGCCGCGGCGAAGAGCACCGCGCTGGTGCCGATGTCCGGGCCCACGACGTGTGGCTTCACCAATTCGAACTCGTCGGCGAGCCGCACGATGAATTCGCTCATCGCCGTGGGCGACAGCAGGTCCTCCCGGAGTTCGGAATGCCCGAACCCCGGCAGGTCCACCGCGACGAGGTGAGCGTGCTCGGCCAGCCGCGACCAGGTCGCGTCGTAGGCATACAGGCTGACCGGGAACGGGCTCAACAGCAGGGCCACGCGGTCGCGGGGCCCCTCGCTCTCGGCGTACCGGACGTTCAGCCCGTCGATCCTCCGGAACCGCGGTTTGATCTCACTCATGTGTTCGTCCTCTTGCGTCATTCGGGTTCTCGCGCGGGTCGCTTCCCGCCCAATACGAGCATATACTCTTACTTCAGGAGGGCGGCCCTTCCTCCGAGGGAGGCGGCCCCCGCGCCCCGCCACCCGAGCCGGCAGCCTGACCTGGTCGGATGAGGTGTTCGGCAGGCGCACACCTCATGCACGCGCTTCGCCAGTTCGAGAAGGTATCGCCCGCACCGAGCCCTGGGCCGAGCCACGCCGCTGCGCCCACTGTCCGGGCCAATCAGCCTGACAGAACAGCTCATGCACCCTGAAGTCCGCCGACGAGCGGGCTGGCGGCCCGCCATGTGCAGCCTGCGCCCATCCGTCGCGAGAGGGCTTTACGCAGGCCGATGTGGTGCACAACTTCGGACGCCAGGCCCCCGGACACTGCCGCACGCCTCGACGGCAGGACTTGCGTCACCTGCTTGGAACAGGAGATCTCAGCAGGTCGGGAGACGTGCGATGTTAAAGATCAAGCTTCCAGTCCCAGTTCGGCCCAGATGGTCTTGCCGTCAAACCGTTGCCGTGTGCCCCAGCGCTCGGCGAGCTGCGCCACGATGAACAGCCCGCGGCCGCCCTCGTCGAACACCCGAGCCCGGCGCAGGTGGGGAGCGGTGTTGCTGCCATCGGACACTTCGCAGATCAAGGTGTCCTGGCGGATCAGGCGCAGTTGCACGGGGCCCCCGCCGTAGCGGATGGCGTTGGTGACCAACTCGCTGACCACGACTTCTGTGGTGAACGTCGATTCCTGCAGGTCCCAGTCTGCCAGCTGGAGCGAGGCGAGGTTGCGGGCACGAGCGACCGCGGCGAGATCGTCTGACAGGTCCCACGTGGCAACGTGCCTGCTGTCGAGTTGTTGGGTGCGGGCGATGACGAGGGCGGCATCGTCTCGGGAGCGATCATCGTCCACCGCATCCAGGACGTGGTCGCACAGCTCTTCCAGGGAGGGCATCGGCTGGGACAAGGATTTCTGCAGGCGCTTGAACCCTTCATCCCGGCTGTGAACGGGGGACTCGATGAGACCGTCGGTGTACAGAGCGAGCAGGCTGCCCTCGGGCAGGTGCAGTTCGACCGTCTCGAAGGGGAGTCCGCCCACGCCCAGCGGAGGACCGGCAGGGATATCCATACGCTCGGCCTGTGAGCCCGGACGCACCAGGGCGGGTGCAGGATGACCGGCGCGCGCGGCTGTGCAGCGCCGCGAGACCGGGTCGTAGATCATGTACAGGCAGGTCGCACCGACCTCACCGTAATCCGCTCCGACGTCGCGGCTGCCCTCCTGCGCGTGGTCCCTGACCATTCGTCGCTGGATGACGAGGTCGTCGAGGTGGGTGAGCAGTTCGTCGGGCGGCAGGTCGATGTCGGCGAGAGTGCGTACCGCGGCGCGCAGGCGCCCCATCGTTGCCGAGGCATGAAGGCCGTGCCCGACCACGTCGCCCACCACCAGCGCGACTCGGGCCCCCGAGAGCGGGATCACGTCGTACCAGTCGCCGCCCACTCCAGCCCGGGAGTCCGCAGGCATATAGCGAGTAGCCGCTTCCACCGCCGGGTGCTTCGGGACCACCTGGGGCAGGAGGCTTCGCTGAAGCGCCAGGGAAGTGTTGCGCTCGCTGGTGTAGCGGCGGGCGTTGTCCACGCACACTGCGGCTCGTGCCCCGATTTCCTGCGCCAGTAGCACGTCATCGGCGTCGAAGGGGTCCCGGCCCCGGGAGCGCGTGAAGAGCGCCGCACCGAGGGTCGCTCCCCGGGCACGGAGGGGAACCGCCAGCGCGGAGTGGGGTGCATGCGTGTCGGTGCCGACGGCATCCACAGGCCAGCAGGCGGCATCGCCGGTATCGGTGATCTCCACGCGCATGGGTGCGCCCGTCATCAGGCTGAGGGCGGGTACCGACCCGGGGCAGTAGGTGACGGCCGCGCCCGACCGTGCGGTTCCCGGGGGGACGGCCAAGGCGGATTGCCAGGCCGTGCGGCGCAAGGTGATCTCGCCCCTGCGAGGCCCGAGGCTGGGCTCCTCGCCCTGCAGGACGCAATCGAAGAGGTCCACGGCGGCGTGGTCCGCGAAGCGATGAACTGCCGCTTCAGCCAGTTCCTCGGCGGTTCGAGCCACATTCAGGGTGCTGCCGACACGGTCGCTGGCCTCGCTGAGCAACATGAGCCGCTCGCGAGCGATCATGAGGCGATTCAGGCGTCTCGACCCTGCGATACGGACGCGACAGACAGCCAGGCTGATGCCCAGCGCGACTGCCAACGCCATGATGACCGTGATTTGACTGGCGTACCCGATGTCCTGGCGCAGAGTCCCGTAGATAGCAATCACAGCGGTGAGGTTGAAAAGGCCCACGATCATGGTCTGCCGCAGCGGCAACAGAGCGCTGGCCACGACAGGGATCAGTACGGAATACTCCGGCAGTCCCATGACGTGTATGTGAGCAACAGCCAGTGCCAGCTGTACGCCCGAGAAGAGCGCAACGCTGAGGAGCAGAAAGGCGAAGCTCCTGCTCAGCCGCATCGATTGCAATGTAGTACACCTCCACAAGCCGGGGGGTCGGCATGCGGCCCTGTGGCGGACCCCCGCGCTCTGTGGGCGGCCTTCGCACAGTTCCATTCTGGCTCAAGGCCGCTCACGTGAGGCCGCTCGCGTCACCCCGGCCGGCAGAGCGACTTCCTCGCGTCGCAGTCGTGGCACGCGCCGACCTGCCTTCGTCGCGAGGCCGACCTCCTGCGGGGTCACCCGGGCCCGGCGTGAGCATAGGACACTCAGTTCGGCATTACACGCAGTGCCCGAACGCGTACTGCCCATGCTGTTGAGTATAGGCGGGGAGAATCGCGGGCTCAGGACCGTGCCATACCCTCAACCAAGTGGGGCGGCCTGGAATTACCGCCGCATCCGGCCCTGCCCACTCCCGGCCCGAAACAGCCGACCAGCGCGCCACAACGCCCGCGCTCCCGACCAGAGACAACACTCCCGCGGGCACGCAGGACCCGGACACGGACACCCCCAGGCCCTCCGCCCGGTTGCTCTCGCCCGGAGTTGCACGCGTTCGGTCCTGTGCCCTCCCGGCCTGCGCGCCGGCGCGACCACCACCCAGCCCGCCGCCGTGCCGTGGCCAGTGGGGCCCCCGATGGCACCGCGCTCTCACTCGGTTGCCTCACGTAGCCACCGACCACCAGCGGGCCCGGTTCCCACGGCTGCGAACGCGCAGGAAGACTCGGCTGTCATCGAATCGTGCACGTCCAAAGGCGTCCTGGTACCAACCGCGCAGCTCCTCCCAAGCACGATCGAGGCCGCCGCGGGAACCGTGTTGAGGGAATCGGCACGGCGACGGTGGCACTGCTCGGCAACCGCCACGGCTCTATCGACCTGGGCAGACCGCACCAGGCACAGACAGCAACGGTGATGGTGTTCCCGCCGACCTCGATGTCCGCCATCGCCGGGCCGCGCCGACATGGCGGTACACGCGTTCGCGTGTCCACGGTCGTGGCCCCTGCGCCCGTGAAAGGGGTGGCTTCAGCGCTGCGCCCGCTCGATCTCCGTGGCGGCGTCGGCGACAGTCCGGCCATGGACGGCGGGGCGCCCTCCGTAGGGGTCCTCATCGCTCCACAGCGTCGTCGGGGCAGCCTTGCGGACAACCGGTATGACCTCACTGGCGAACCGCTCGAGCATGTTGAGCTGCTGCTCATGCGGGATCATCGTCGGGAGGTTGAAGGACTGCAGATCGTGTCCGAACCCCTCGTGGAACCAGAGGATCTTCTCGGCGATCTGCTGCGGCGACCCGACCAGGACCGGGCCACGCTCGATGGCGTCGTCGATGGTCGGGAACTCTATCTCGTTGCCCGGCGTGTGATTCCCCGGCTTGCTGAAGAAGGCCATGATCTGCTCGTACGTCGGCCCGAAGGCCTTCCGCGCCTCCTGGGTCGTCTCGGCCAGGTAGAGGAAGCCCGCACCCGCGGCGACATAGGCGAACCGGGGGTCATGTCCGTGCTTGGCGTACTCCGTGCGGTAGTGGTCGATGAGTGCGGTGTACTTCTCACGAGGCTGGATGGCGTTGGCGGAGAAGAGCGGGTCGCCCCACTTCGCCGCGAGGCTCGCCGAGGTCAGCGTGGTCGCCGACCCGTGCCACACGCGAGGAGCGCCGGCGAAGGGACGCGGCAGGCTGGTGACCTCGTTCAGCGGTCCGCGAAAGCGCCCCTGCCAGGAGAGGTTCTCCTCGCGCCACAGCCGGCGGAGCAGCTCGTACTTCTCCGCCAGCGCGTCCCACTGGTCGCCGTTCTCGATACCGAACATCGGCAGCTGACGCAACTCGTTGCCCTTGCCGATGACGAGCTCGAACCGGCCGCGGGAGAGCTGGTCGACAGTGGCGTAGTCCTCGGCGAGGCGCAACGGGTCGTGGATCGACAGGACCGAGACACCTGTCTGGATCCGGACCCGGCTGGTGGTCGCGGCGATCGCACCGAGCACGACCGAGACGCCGCTGGAAAGGAAGGGTCCGGCGTGCCGCTCGCCCAGCGCGACCGCGTCGAATCCGAACTGCTCGGCGTAGCGTGCCGAGGTCAGCGCCTGGGAGTACCGCTCGTCGGTGGGGACTTCACGCCCGGTCACCGGATTCTTGAGGTTCGGCAGGATGTCGAGGACCTGAAACTTCATGAGACAACCTCTGGTTCTTTTACTGGACTGCTTGTCGGGCCGACATGACGCAGTGCCGTTCAGGCCTCGGTCATGCTCGTGCCCTGGTGGGAAGCGGCCGATCATCACGCCGAAGCCAGGAGGATCGACCAAGTAGACAGCCGTGCCGAATGCCTGGGCGCAGGGCGATCGCGATCGCCCTGCCCCTGGGAGTGGCGACGGGGCGGGTCACGTCTTCGAGGTCCCCCCTGCGTAGGCGCTTGCCGCGGAACCTGAGCCGCTCAGCGGACCGTTCGAAGCAGCGTTCCACTGCCGCAACAGGCCGTTGACCGCCTCACGGCCGGCGCGGTTGGAGCCGACTGTGGACTGAGACGGTCCGAAACCGACCAAGTGCACGCGTGGCTCGCCGACCACCTGGGTGCCACGCATCGTGATCCCACCCAACTCGTTGCGCAGCCCCAGAGGCTCCAGGTGCGCCAGGGCGGCCTTGAAACCCGTGGCCCACACGATCGCGTCCACCGGAGTGAAGGAACCGTCCGCCTCACGGACGCCGTTGGGCTCGATGGCGGTGAACATGGGACGACGCTCAAGTACCCCCCGCTCCTTTGCAGCCAACGCATACGGAGTCCAGGCCAGGGCGGTGTAGGAGGCGACACTACCGGTGGGCCTGCCCGCTTCGACATCGGCGGCAACCTTGGCGACGATCTCACGGCCGACGACCTCGCGGTCGAACCCGACGTCAAGGAAGACCGGTTCGCGACGCGTGTACCAGAACGTGGTGGCCACCCGGGAGATCTCCGCCAACTGCTGGAGTGCCGAGACGCCCCCGCCGACAATGGCGACCCGCAGGCCGGCGAGCCGGTCGGCCGAGACGTAGTCGTGCGTGTGCAACTGAATGCCGGTAAAACTCTCCTGCCCCGGGTAGTGGGGACGGACGGGGTTGGTCCAGGTGCCGGTGGCGTTGATGACCGCCCGGGCAGTCCACCTCCCTGCGCTGGAGTCGACCACCAGCTCCCCGTCGGGCCGGGCATCCGCACGCCGTACGGCGGTGACGGTCACCGGCCGCAGGATCGGCAGATCGGTCGCCTGCTCAAAAGCGGCGAAGTAGCGCGGCAGCGCTGTACGACTGGGCTCGTCGGGGTCGACGGGTGGCTGCGGGAAGTCGGGCAGGTCGAAGATGCCGTTCACGGTCGCCATCCGCAGCGACTCCCACCGGTGCCGCCACGCCCCACCGGCTGCCGGTTCGGCATCGAGCACCACAAAGGTCCGGCCGCCGTCAGGACCACCCGGGCCTGTCAGGGCGTTGGTGAAGCCGCGCCGCTTCAGGTGGTAGCCGGCCGAGAGCCCAGACTGCCCGCCGCCTATGACCACCACCGTCGCGCGCCCACCCACTCGCTCCGGCCCTGCGGCTCCCCGAGCCGGAGCGAGCGCGTCAGCGTACATCGGTCCGGTCACCGGCCGGGGGTCGTGCGGTTCCGCCGGTGGCCAGGCGCATGAGATCGGTGTCGAAGTCAACGTCGTCGACGCCGCGTTCGGCGCGGGTGGCGTTGCCGCCGAACGTGTGTTGGTAACCCGCCCAGTTGCCGTCGGCGATGTCACGACCGGCGCCGCTGCGCAGGACGGTGGCGAGTTCGCCGGCCGCGCGGGCGATGCGCTTGCCGAGGTCGGTGGAGCCCCAGTCCTCCGGTGCGGCGTAAAGGGAGGTCGGCATCGGGATCGCCCGCAGGAATGCGAACAACGGTCGCAGGTGGTCGTCGACGACCATGGAGTGCCTGGCCGAGCCGCCGGTGGCGGCAAGGATCACCGGTTTGGCAATGAGCAGGTCGTTGTCGATCAGGTCGGCGAACGACTTGAACAGACCGCTGATCCCTGCCTTGTAGACCGGAGCAGCGGCGATGATCGCGTCCGACTCGGCGAGCTGTGCGATGGCGTCCTGCACCTTCGGGTCGGGCATCCCCGACACGATCGACCGTGCGATCTCAACGGCGAGAGGTCCCAGATCGATCGAGCGCACACTCGCGACGATGCCCATGCCGCGGAGGGCGTCGATACTCTTCTGAGCGATCCGGTCAACCAGCAGCCGGGTCGAAGACGGATCACTCACGCCGGCATTGACGACCGTGATGCTCAGGACTTGTCGGGGGCCGACGGACTCGTTGTTCATGCGGTGTTCCTTGAATCCGACGCGGAGTGCTGCGAGGTTGCCGAGGGAGCTGCGGCGACGAGTGCCTTTCCGAAGTCGCGCAACGTTTCCAGCTCTGCCGCGGTGAGCGCGCGGGTCATCGCCCTCGCGACATGCCGCGCGTGCGCACGACCGACGCGCCGCTGGACATCGCGTCCCTCACTGGTCAGCACGATGCGGCAGGCACGGCCGTCGTCGGGATCCGCGAGACGCTCGACAAGGCCGCGCTTCTCCAGCCGCGCGACCAGCCGGGACACCCCCGCCTGAGTCAACAGGACGTCGTCGATCAGATCGGTGATACGCAAACCATCCTCGGCGTCGGCAAGGGCGTAGAGCACGCCGTACTCCCGGGGCGCGACGTCGCCCCAGTCACCGTCGAACTCGAACTCGCGCACCAGGGTGGCCTGCGCCCTGAACATCGCTTCCCAGGCCTCGTTGGCCAACCTCGTCGAGCCCCTGACAGCCGTCATCGCAACCCTCCCGGGAAGCGAGCCGCCTGGTCCGGAGCACTGTCCTGGTAAGGCGAGGTACCCGAGAGGTTGTCGCCCCGGTTGGGGTTCGGCCGCAGCCGGCGCGGTTCGGCGTCACCGTACTTCGCCTTGACCAGCGAAGCATGCGTCGGTGCGTCCGGCACCCCGGGCTTGCGGCGCGCCTCCATCTCCTTACGCAGTACCGGGACCACCTCGGTGCCCAGCAGCTCGACCTGCTCCAGCGCCATGTCGACCGGGAGGGCGAGCGCGTCGACGGAGAAGAGCTGGCGCTGGTAGTCGCCGAATCCCTCCTGGAAGGTGAGCACCTTCTCGATGACCTCCTGGGGACTGCCCACTGTCAGCGGCGTGCCGGCCATGAAGTCCTCCAGCTTCGAGCCGCGGAACATCGGGTAGTTCTCGAAGTAGGGCCGGTAGGTGTTGATCGCGTCCTGGGAACGCTTGGCGATGAACGCCTGGCCGCCCAGCCCGACGATGGCCTGCTCGGCAGTGCCGTGGCCGTAGTGCTCGAACCGCCGCCGGTAGAGATCGACGAGCGGCTTGAAGTGGAAGTTCGGCGCCAGGATGTGGTTGGCGAAGAACCCGTTGCCGTAATACGCCGCCTGCTCCGCGGTCTCAGGGGTGCGGATCGAGCCATGCCACACGAACGGCGGGACGTCGTCCAGCGGGCGCGGGGTGGAGGTGAAGCCCTGCAGCGGGGTGCGGAACTTTCCTTCCCAGTCGACCACGTCCTCACGCCACAACCGGTGGAGCAGGTTGTAGTTCTCCAGGGAGAGTTCAACACCCTCGCGGATGTCCTTGCCGAACCACGGGTACACAGGGACGGTGTTCCCGCGTCCGAGCATCAGGTCCAGCCGCCCCTTGGCGACGTGCTGCACCATCGCATAGTCCTCAGCGATCTTCACCGGGTCATTGGTCGTGATCAGAGTCACCGCGGTGCTCAGGACGATCCGCTCCGTCAGCGCCGCGATATGAGCGAGCAGAGCCGGCGGAGAGGACATCACGAACGGTGGGTTGTGATGCTCACCCAGCGCGAAGACGTCAAGGCCCACCTCGTCTGCCCGCCGGGCGATCTTGATCAGGTTGCTGATCCGCTCCGCCTCGCTCTGGGTGTAACCCGTCGTCGGGTCCGGCGAGATGTCACCGACACCGAAGATGCCGAACTGCATGCTGCACTCCTTGCTGATACATGACTTCGCATGTACTCCAAACAACATGATGGCGCATGTATTCCCGGCCTGCCTTGTGGCGCCGTGATTCTGGTCATAGCCAGGCTTGTCCTGCTCGTCACTTCCACCCGCCGGAATAACAGGAGGAAGGCCTCATGTTCCTCGACTCGTTCGATCACAGCTGATCAGGAGGCAGGCATGGATGATTCGCTCACCCCGCCGGACCGTAGCGGCGACACCGACGGCACCCGGATCGTCGTCCCACTGTGGCGGGCCCCGCTGGGCCCCGGCCCCGCACCGATTCCGGGCCTCGCCGGTGACCACCGGGACTCCCGGGCGGTCTCGCGATGAGCACCATCACGCCCCGTGCCCACCACGCCCGCCACCTGGTGTACGACGCCGTGTCCGGTCGCACGCCGCGTCTCCCGCGGTGGCCCGCCACCCGCACCCGCGCGTCCTCCCCCGCACCGCCGTCGTCGTGGCGGCTGTCGCCGGCTACTTCGCCGTCCGGGGGCTGACCGACAGTTCCCAGGAGCAGGCGCTGCACAACGCCACCCTCGTCCATGCGGCCGAGGGGGCTCTGCACCTGAACTGGGAGTCATGGCTGCAAGGCCTTGTCGTCGACGAGCCCACGGTCACCCGCGTTCTCAACTGGATCTACATCTTCGGCCACTGGCCCGTCATCGCCGCGACCTTGGTCTGGCTGCTGTCCCGGCACGCCGAGGTGTACGCGAGGGCGGCCGGCGCCATGCTGCTCTCCGGTGCGGCCGGTCTGATCACGTTCGCCGCGTTCCCTGTGGCACCGCCCCGGCTGGCAGGCCTCGGCATGACCGATACCGTCACCGAGCAGTCCCACGCCTACCGGGTGCTGCAACCGCCCGCCTTCACCAACCAGTACGCGGCGATGCCCAGTCTCCACGTGGGCTGGAACCTGCTGATGACGATGGCGGTGCTCGCGGCCACCCGCAAGGTCTGGCTCCGCGTCCTGGCCGTGGCACTCACCGTAGCCATGGACGCCACAGTCGTCCTGACCGCCAACCACTATGTGCTCGACGCGTTCGCGGGCGTGGCCCTGGCGCAGCTCGGCTGGGGCGTGGCCGGCTATCTGCAGGCCCGGTCCCGGAGCGCGCCCGAGGGCCCCGCCGTGCCATCGCCCCGGGTCGTCGTGCCGCCGGGCCGGACGGGTTGACCGTCGTGAACCTCAATCACCTCGTCGAAACCGCCGGCCCGTGGGCGTACGTCCTCACCTTCCTTGTCGTGGCCGGCGAGACCAGCGCCTTCATCGGCCTGATCCTGCCCGGGGAGACCCTCGTGCTACTCGCCGCGGCACTGTCGGCACACGGCCAACTCGACCCCGTCCCGCTCACCGCCGCCGTGATCGGCGGCGGGATCGCCGGGGACAACGCGGGCTACGCCCTGGGGCGCTGGTACCAGCACCATCCCCGCGCAGAGAGACTGCGCCGCCGCGTCCCCACAGGACACCGCATCGAGCGTGGTCGCGCCTTCCTTCGGCGCCGTGGCGGCACGGCCGTCTTCACCGGCCGCTTCGTCGGTTTCGTACGGTCCTTCGTGCCCTTCGCGGCCGGGGCGTCCGGCATGCCGTACCGATCGCGTCGTCGGGGCATGGGAGCTGTGGTGGGAGGACGAGGACGCCTGGGGGCCGCAGCCACCGACAGCCGGCTATGTGCACCGGCTGATGGTCGACCACAGCAGTGTCCCGCCCGGGACGGGGCTGCAGCTTCTGCGAGTTGCGGAGCGCCGCGTGGCCGAGGCGGGCCTACCGTTGGTGCGTCTGGACTGCCTGGCCGGCAACGAACGTCTGAATGCGTACTACCTCAATGCCGGCTACCAGGTTGCCGGACGCAAGGAGGGCAAGCCGCAGCCGGGCGGAACGCCCAAGTCGTTCACGCTCCTCGAAAAGTCCATGCGGGACAGCGGGGCATAGGAATCGCCTGCTCTGACGGCTTGCGTCGTCAGGGGTGATGGGCTGTTC
>NZ_JAYWVC010000233.1:0-11537 GCF_036281785.1 Streptomyces chiangmaiensis
GAGTGCCCGAGTGCCCGAGTGTCTGGGTGCGTGCGGTCGTCCTGGTGCCGCGGATCGGCTCGCCCGGTTCGCCCCTGCGCCGGCCCGTGCTCAGTCCGCGCTGACGGGCGCCAGAACGGCGAGTGTCTTGTTGGCCTGGCGCAGCGCCAGCTCCAGCGTGAGCGGTGGATGCAGCGTCCCGCTCCCGTCGGGCGGGACGATCCACTCCACCGAGCCTGCCGACCGGTACGGCGGGGGCACGGCGACCCATGACCCCTTGCTCGCCCGGCGGATGTCGGCCCCGGCCCAGTTTCCGGCGGGATCAGGTGGCACGAAGAAACCCACCCGGTGTGCCGCCGAGTCCACCAGCGTCGGTCCGGGTGTCCGCAACGGGTCGTACCACAGGATGTCGAGAGCGAGCAGACCCAGTTGGCGGGGGACGCTGACCACGTCCCAGTGGCGTCCCGCCTCCAGCAACACGGTGCCCGCACCGCGCTCCCACTCCCGCTTGCACGCCTGCGGGTCCGACGCGGCGGCGGCCAGCCACTCCACGCCCTGCATCCACATCGCATTCCTCATGACCCGCTCCAGGGGCGCCACCCGGCGACCAGGCGTCCGACAGGGACTGGGCCGGTCATGCGTCCGTGTGTGGACGCGCAACCGGCATATTCATGCTGATAGACATGTCCACCCCGAGGAAAGGGTGGCGCGACCTGGCGATTGCTGCTGAAACGTTCTGCCCCCGGCATTGACGTTGCTGCCGTGGGCCCTCAACCGGGCGACGGCGCTTCCGCACCGAGATGCGGGGGGTCAGGCCCCGCTCCGCACCGCCATCCGCGCCTTGCGGGCCGCGAGCTTCTCGTCGAACTTCGTCGCCTCGCAGTCCAGTCCGCCCATGAACATGCCCAGTTCCTCCTGGGCCTGACGCCCCTCGGGGCCGAGGCCGTCGAGCTCCATGACCTTCAGGAAGCGCAGTACGGGCTGGAGCACGTCGTCGTGGTGGATGCGCAGGTTGTAGACCTCGCCGATCGCCATCTGCGCGGCGGCGCGTTCGAACCCCGGAATGCCGTGGCCCGGCATCCGGAAGTTCACGACGACGTCCCGGACCGCCTGCATGGTCCTGTCGGGAGCGATCTCGAATGCGGCCTTCAGCAGATTCCGGTAGAAGACCATGTGGAGGTTCTCGTCGGTCGCGATGCGGGCCAGCATCCGGTCGCAGACCGGGTCCCCGGACTGGCGGCCGGTGTTCCGGTGCGAGATACGGGTCGCCAGCTCCTGGAAGGCGACGTATGCGACAGAGTGCAGCATCGAGTGCCGATTGTCCGACTCGAAGCCCTCGCTCATGTGAGCCATGCGGAACTGCTCGAGTTTGTCGGGGTCGACCGCGCGCGAGGCGAGCAGGTAGTCACGCATCACGATGCCGTGCCGGCCCTCCTCGGCGGTCCAGCGGTGCACCCAGGTGCCCCAGGCGCCGTCGCGGCCGAAGAGCGTGGCGATCTCGTGGTGGTAGCTGGGGAGGTTGTCCTCCGTCAGAAGGTTCACCACCAGCGCGATCCGGCCGATCTCGGTGACCTTGGACTGCTCCTTCTCCCAGGCCACGCCGTCCTCGAAGAAGCCGGGGAAGTTGCGGCCGTCGGTCCAGGGCACGTACTCGTGCGGCATCCAGTCTTTGGCTGCCTGCAGATGCCGGTTCAGTTCGTTTTCGACCACTTCCTCCAGGGCGTACAGCAGCCGGGCGTCGGTCCAGACGGAGGGGCTGCCGAGGTGGGAAGGGGTGATCGTCACAGGAACTCCAGGGGGACACTGGGCAAAGCCGGCGTACTGAGCCGGAACCTACGGGATCGTAGGCTACGAAGCCGTAGGTTACGAAGCCGTAGGTTAAGCGCGCTGTAAGGCCAGTTGCTCCGCGGGCGCCCGCGCGGAACGCCGCCGCCGGGGCCGCGTCCGATTCCGGGCACGCCCAACTCCCGTGCACCACAGGGCTCACAGGAGTCGGGTGGCTGTGGGGTCAGCGGGTCAGGCGTACAGCTCCCGCATGCGCACCGAGAGGCATGTCACACAACCTTCGAGCTTCTCGAACTCGCTGATGTCCACGACGACCGGTTCGTGCCCGAGGTCGGCGAGCAGTTCCGCCGTCTTGGGGGCACTGGCCGCCATGAGCAGCTTGCCCCCGCCGAGGACCACGACGTGGGAGCCGGACTCCTCCGGGACCGGCAGGAAGCGCGGAAACAGCGCAGGCTTGTCCACCAGCGGCACATGGCCGACGACCGTGCCGTCGGGCAGCGCGGTGACCGCCGACTTCAGGTGCAGCACCCGGGTGACGGGTACCGAGACGACACGGGCGCCCAGCGGTTCGAAGACGGCGCGAACCTGCTGGACGGCGGCCGCGTTGGTGCGTTCGCTGCGGCCGACGTAGAGGGTGTCGTCGACCTTCAGGACGTCGCCGCCGTCGAGGGTGCCCGGCTCCCATATCCAGTTCACCGAGCAGCCGAGCCGGGCCACCGCCTCCTCGACCCCTGCGGTCTCCTCGCGCCGTGACTCCGCGCCGGGCCGGGCGATCAGGGCGACGTTCTTGTACATCACCACCGTGTCCTCGACGAACACCGAGTCCGGGCAGTCGTCGGCCGGATCCACCTCGATCGTCTCCCAGCCGTGCGTCCGCAGCGCCTCGCCGTACGCCTCCCACTGCTCGAGCGCGAGGTCGGGGTCGACCTTCTCCCGCTCGATGTGGGTCACCAGTCCCTCGGCGAGGCGCGGGCTGGGTCGGCGGATGAGGGCCTTCTTGCTGGGCACGTGGGAACTCCGTCTCGGCTGATTGCTTCGCCCGCCATCATGCAGGCGCGGAACCCGCGGACAAAGCCCCGAGTTCAGGCTGTCACCTGCCCGATACGTTGGCTGCCGATCGCGTCGGCGGGCGTCAGGCGGGATCGCCGAGGGCCTCGGGCGAGGTCTGCCTGAGGTCCCCGTCGAGCAGCATCAGGCGGGTGATCCCGATCGACTCCAGGAAGGGCATGTCGTGGCCGGCCACGATCAGCGCTCCCTCGTACGACTCCAGGGCCGTGGTGAGCTGTCGCACGCTCGCCATGTCGAGGTTGTTCGTCGGTTCGTCGAGCATCAGCAGTTGGGGAGCCGGCTCGGCGAGCATCAGCGCGGCCAGGGCGGCGCGGAAGCGCTCGCCGCCCGAGAGGGTCCCGGCCGGCTGGTCGGCCCGTGCGCCACGGAACAGGAAGCGCGCCAGCCGAGCCCGGATCCGGTTGTTGCCGGCGCCCGGCGCGAACCTCGCCACGTTCTCCGCGACCGTCAGTGCGTCGTCGAGGACGTCCAGCCGCTGCGGAAGGAAGCGCAGCGGAACGTGCGCGGTGGCTTCGCCCGCGAGCGGTTCCAGCTCGCCCGCGATCGTGCGCAGCAGGGTGGTCTTGCCCGCTCCGTTGCGCCCGACCAGTGCGATCCGCTCGGGACCGCGCAGCTCGAAGGTGCCCTCGACGCGCGCGCCGTAGGGCAGTTCCAGATCCCGGAGCGTCAGAACGGACCGCCCCGGCGGCACCGCCGTGTACGGCAGGTCGATGCGGATCTCGTCGTCGTCCCGTACCGCCTCGACCGCCTCGTCGAGTCGTTCTCTGGCCTCGGCGAGCCTCTCCTCGTGCATGATGCGGTGCTTGCCCGCCGATTCCTGCGCCGCCCGCTTGCGCGCCCCCATGACGATCTTCGGTTCGCGCTTCTGGTCCCACATCTTCTGGCCGTACCTCTTGCGGCGGGCCAGCTTCACCTGCGCGTCGGTCAGTTCACGTTTCTGCCTGCGGAAGTCGGCCTCGGCCGCGCGCACCGTGCGCTCCGCCGCCTCCTGCTCGACGGCCAGTGCCTCCTCGTACGCCGAGAAGTTGCCACCGAACCAGGTGACCTCTCCGGAGCGCAGATCCGCGATCTGGTCGACCAGGTCGAGGAGCTCCCGGTCGTGGCTGACCACGACCATGGCCCCCGGCCATGCCTCGACCGCCGCGTACAGGCGCCGGCGCGCGTACAGGTCGAGGTTGTTGGTGGGCTCGTCGAGCAGCAGCACGTCCGGCCGGCGCAGCAGCAGCGCGGCCAGCCGGAGCAGGACGGACTCGCCTCCGGAGACCTCGCCGATGGTGCGGTCGAGACCGATGTGGCCGAGGCCGAGTTCGCCGAGCATCGCCTCGGCGCGCTCCTCCACGTCCCAGTCGTCGCCGATGGCGGTGAAGTGTTGCTCGGACGCGTCACCCGCCTCGATGGCGTGCAGCGCTCGGCGCGTCGCGGCGATGCCGAGAGCCTCGTCGACCCGCAGGGAGGTGTCGAGCGTGATGTTCTGCGGGAGAAGGCCGACCTCGCCGGTGACGCGCACGGTTCCGGAGGACGGCACGAGTTCACCGGCGATCAGTTTCAACAGGGTGGACTTGCCTGATCCATTGACGCCGACGAGCCCCGTCCTGCCGCTTCCGAACGCGACCTGAAGGTCGTCGAAGACGGAGGTGCCGTCGGGCCAGGAGAAGGACAGGGACGTACAGGTGAGGGAGGGGGTCTGTGACATGCGGGCCTCGCGGTTGCTGGGTGTGGACGAAGGCAACGGGGGCGAGACACCGCAAGGCGGCGAGGGTCCGTGAACGGGGAACAGCCTCGCACCGGAGGACGGACGGCTCGAACGCCGAGGTCGCACGCGACGCACACGAACGCGGACAGCGTTGTGTGACGCGGTGTCTCATGACCTCAGACGAGCAACGTCCTTCTCCTATCGACGGCAACAGGACCGCTGAACACCGTAGGAACGGGTACGAGGAGTGTCAACGGATTAAAGACCCGCATCGCGACCGCCGCCCGACCGTGTGGCCACTCCTCGCGCAGGTCGGACCGGTTCCGCCTGCCGAACCGTGCGCCAGGAGGCCTCGTGTCCCACGGCTCCACCTCGCTGCCCGCCCGGCTGTATCTGCTGGCCTGGGACACCGACGGGCCCAGGCAGACCGGCGCGAGAAGGATCGCGCACCTGGTGCGGGCGGGCGCCCTCACCGAACTGGCTCAGCGGGGGCTGCTGGTCGACGTGGAGGGCATCGCCACCCCCGCCGACCCCGACGCCGGGACCGGTGACGCCGTCCTCGACGGCCTCCTGGAACTCGTCGCGGAGTCGATGCCCCGTCCCTGGAAGACCTGGGTGAGCCTGCACTCCGGCGTCACCCTCGACACCGTCCGCGCTCAGCTCGTCGCCGACGGCCTGATGCGCGTCGAGAAAAAGAGGCTGCTCGGGTTCTTCCCCGCCGTGGAATACGAGTTGGAGGGGGTGCGGGCCGTGGAAGCGCTGCAGCAGGAGGTGCGAGAGATGCTCGTGGGCCCGGCGCCCGTCACGGAGATCTCCGACCGAGACGCGGCCCTCGTCGCGCTGGCCGCGGCGGCCGGACTGCCCACGGTGGTGACCGAGGCGGACCGGGGACGCCACAGGGAGCGCATCGAGGCCCTGACGGACCGCAGCGGCGCCGCCGCGCCCGCGCTGCGCAGGGTCGTCCGCGAGGTGCGCACGGCCTTGATCGCGGCGGCGACGGCGGGGACGGCGGGCTGATCGATTCGCTGCCGCGCGTACCCGTCGGAAATCTGCCGGCCACCGACCCCGCGGCCCTGGTCGGCTCCCATGACCCCTGACAACCTTCTGTACGAGCGGGCCCTCGCCTTCCGTGCCCTCCATGTGTCCGGCCGTCCGCTCGTCCTTGCGAACGCCTGGGACGCGGCCGGCGCGCGGCTCGTCGAGGAGGCCGGCGCGGCGGCCGTCGCCACCACCAGCGCCGGGCTCGGCTGGGAACTGGGCGCCTCCGTTGGTCTTCACGGGTGCTGCGTGCTCGCCCCCAAAGGTGTGCGGGTGCCGGCCACTCGCCCGGGGCGGTCCTCAGCAGGCGTCCCGCATCAACTCTGCCAGGTCGTGGTCCAGATCCAGCTGCAGATGCTCCCGACCGGTCGGCACCAGTTCGGTGGTCCGCTTCAGGAAGTGCCGGACATCGGTCGAGTGGATGTGCACCACGGCGGTCCCCTCCGGGGCGTGGAACTCCAGGACGGTCCGGTCGTAGCCGTACGGCCGCACCCGGACGTCGCCGTGGCCCTCAGGTCCTGTCAGACCCGCGCGGAGGAGTTCGCGGGCGAAGGTCCAGCAGACCTCCACACCCTCCAGGGTGGCCGGCGCGGGAAAGGTCATGCGGACGGCGAACGGGTCGCGTCGGTCGTAGTGGAGCGTGGCAGGAATGCTCTGCATGCGCGGCGCGGCGGCGACGAGTCGGGCCTCCACGGGCTGCTCGATGAGAGTGGGCAACGCCTTGCTCCCTTGTGACGGCTGAACGGACTTGGGACGGATGTGGCACGGCACTTGAAGAGACGGTGGAATCGGTGATTCCGTGCACATGAATGGCGAGTGACCTCTGTCACCGAGTTCATGCCGGTGAGGTGATCCACAGCGGCTCGATGGCTTCGGCCCGCGGTCCGCGGGTCACCGGGGAGGACACCGTGCGCACGAGTGCGGTTCCAGGGTGGGGGCATCTGGACGGGACCGGGGCAGTGGACTAGCTTCGCGCGCCATGACGGGCATGGGGAACACGAGACCGCGGGGCCGTACGCTCGACACCATCATGACGACCGTGCGCATCCCCGCGGACTGGCCCGCGACAGAAGCAGAAGCACGCGCCGTGCAGGACGAGTTGCGCGGCCGCGTGATCCTCGACGAGCCCGGGCCGCCGCCCGGGACCGGCTGTGTGACGGGGGTCGACGTGGCCTACGACGACGAGCGCGGCGTGGTCGCGGCGGCGGCAGTGGTCCTGGACGCGGCCACGCTCGCCGTGGTCGCCGAGGCCACCGCCGTCGGGGCGGTCTCCTTCCTGTACGTTCCAGGCCTGCTGGCCTTCCGCGAGATCCCCACGGTCCTGGCGGCCCTGGAGGCTCTGCACCGGGCCCCCGGAGTCGTCGTCTGCGACGGTTACGGCCTCGCCCACCCGCGCCGTTTCGGGCTGGCCAGCCACCTCGGCGTGCTCACCGGGCTGCCCACCATCGGCGTGGCCAAGAACCCGTTCACCTTCGCCCACGCGGAACCGGACACCCCGCGCGGCAGCACGGCCCCCCTGTTCGCGGGCGCCGACGAGGTCGGCCGAGCGCTGCGCACCCAGGCGGGCGTCAAGCCGGTGTTCGTCTCCGTGGGACACCGGGTGAGCCTCGACAACGCCTGCGCCCACACCCTCGCGCTCGCCCCGAAGTACCGCATCCCCGAATCGACCCGGCGCGCCGACGCCCTGTGCCGGGTGGCGCTCAGGGAGACGGTCGCCCGACCCGGCCCGCCCACTCCCTGAGTACGGGACCGAGCATCCGCACGGATGGGGCCGGGGCACCCGTACGGATGTGGCCGGGTCGTCCCGGCCGGGAGGCTGGGCGCATGACCTCGCATCGCGCCGCCGAGACCATGAACCACCCAGCCCAGCCCGTCGAGCGTGCCGTGACGGCGGGCTTGCTGCTCGCCGTCGTCGCCGGGCTCGCCTGGACAGGCGGGACGATCTACACCGTCCTCGTGTGGTCCCTCCAGGGCGCTACCGGCGGGCCGCCGTCCGGAAGGTGATGCCCGCCGCGCGGAGCCGGGCGATGAGGGCTTCGCCCATCGCCTCGGCGGTCGTGACCTGGCCGGACGTGGGCGGCAGGTCGTCGAGGGCCAGGGAGAGGGCCGACTCGGCGAACATCTTGGCCGTCTCGTCGTACCCCGGGTCGCCGCCGGCGACCTCCGTGAACACGCGGCGCCCGCCGCCCTCGCCGACGAACCGCACCGAGAACCAGCTCCTCGCCCGCCTCTCGGGACCCGGCCCGTCCCCGGGACGCAGCCGTCCCGACAACCACCGCCGTGCGGGCGGCAGCTGGGCGGCCGCGAACAGGGCACCCGCGGTCCCGGCGCCACCCAGGGCGTACGGCAGGGTTTCGACCGCGGCGTAGTGCCGGTAGCGGAAGTCGGGTCCGTACCGTTCCAGCGCCCGCGCCGACCGGCGCACCACCTGGGCGTCGATGGTGGGCAGGGGCAGTGCCCACGCCCCGACCTCCTTGGCGAACCGCGGTGCGCCGAGGGGCGCCTGCGCTCTGCGGCCCATCAGCCGCGGCTCGTGACGCCCGCGGTCCCGGGCCGCGGCCAGCATCTGCGGCCCCCGCGCGAGCTGGCCGAGCGCGGAGGCGAAGGTGCCGCCCGAGAACATGGCCTGCGCCCGGACGAATCCGTCGACCGTCAGTGGCACCCCTTCGGGGAGCTGCTGCACGGTGAAGTACGCCCCGAGGTCGTGCGGAACGGAGTCGAACCCGCAGGAGTGCACGAGCCGCGCCCCGGTCTCCCGCGCGCGTGCGTCGTGCCGCACATACATGAGGTCGACGAACTCGGCCTCGCCGGACAGGTCCAGATAGTCGGTGCCCGCGTCGGCGCAGGCCGCCACGAGCTCCTCGCCGTACTCCAGATAGGGCCCGACCGTGCTGGCCAGCACGCGCGCGTGGCGGGCCAGTTCGCGCAGCGACTCCGGATCCGAGACTTCCGCCCGGAGCACACCCGGGTCACTGCCGCCGGACAGCCGCTCCCGCAGCCTCTCGAGCTTGGCGGTGCTGCGGCCCGCGATCGCCCAGCGCAGCCCCTCGGGCACGTGCGCGGCCAGGTACTCCGCGGTGAGCGCGCCGACGAAGCCCGTGGCTCCGAACAGCACGATGTCGTACGCGCGATCCGTATTCAGCCTGCTCATGACACCTCTCCGCCCGTGCCGTTGTCGGTGGCCGAGGCTAGCGTGAGCTACGAGGCGGTAGGACGAGGAGGGCGGTCTGCGAGTGAGGTGGGTGGCCTCCGCGACGGAAATTGACTAAGCGCTTGCTCGTGCAGGTATTGCCCGACCTGCCGCCCGTTCATAACATCATCGATGTCACATCGGTTGTGTCACAGACTTGGGGGCCAGAATGGCAGTGGCAGGGACGCCGGGGCACGGCCCCCTAGCCGGCGTGCGCGTCATCGAGCTCGCGGGCATCGGGCCGGGCCCGTTCGCGGGCATGCTCCTCGCCGATCTCGGCGCCGACGTCGTCCGCGTGGACCGTCCGAACGGATCAGGGCTCGCGATCAACGCCGAGTACGACATCACCAACCGCAACAAGCGCTCCGTGATCGTCGATCTGAAGGCCGAGAACGGACCGGCCCTCGTACTCGACCTGGTCGAACGCGCCGACATCCTCATCGAGGGCTACCGGCCCGGCGTGGCCGAACGCCTCGGTGTCGGCCCCGAGACCTGCCACGCCCGCAACCCCCGGCTCGTCTACGGCCGCATGACCGGCTGGGGCCAGGAGGGGCCGCTCGCCCCGCGCGCCGGACACGACATCGCCTACATCGCTCTCACCGGCACCCTCGGCATGATCGGTGACCCCGACACGCCGCCCGCCGTCCCCGCCAATCTCGTCGGCGACTACGCGGGCGGCTCGCTCTACCTCGTCGTCGGCCTGCTCGCCGCGCTTCACCACGCGCGCGCGACGAGCACCGGTCAGGTCGTGGACGCGGCCATCGTGGACGGCACCGCGCACCTGGCCTCGATGATCCACGGCATGCTCGCCGCCGGCGGCTGGCAGGACCGTCGCCGCGCCAACCTCCTCGACGGCGGCTGCCCGTTCTACGGCACCTATGAGACGGCCGACGGGCAGTACATGGCGGTCGGCGCCCTGGAGCAGCAGTTCTACGAGGAGTTCGTGGCACTGCTCGGTATCGAGGACGAGGCACCGGACCGCAAGGACGTCAGCCGCTGGGGGGAACTGCGGGAGGTGGTCGCGGCCCGCTTCAAGACCCGGACGCGCGACGAGTGGACCGCGGTCTTCGACGGCTCCGACGCGTGCGTGGCCCCCGTCCTTTCGCTCCGCGAGGCCCCCGCGCATCCCCACCTCGCCGCTCGCGGCACCTTCACCGACCACGGCGGAATCACCCAGCCGGCGCCCGCACCGCGCTTCTCGGTCACCCATACGGCGGTGCGCAGCGGACCCGCGCAGCCGGGCGCCGACACGGCGGACGTCGCGCGCGCCTGGGACGTGCCCCGACTGCTCCAGGACGGTGACTGATGGAGCTCTCGATCCCCCTCGACCACGCGGCCGACCCCCGGAAGGCGGCCGACGAGGCAGCCGCGCTGGAGGCCGCGGGCCTGGATGCCGTCTGGGTCGCCGAGGCCTACGGCTACGACGCGCCGACCGCCACGGGCTATCTCGCGGCCCGTACGACCCGTGGCGGTGGCCTACGGGTACGAGAAGGAGGCCAGGACCGTCCAGGAGCTGTATCTGTCCGGCCGCAAGAAGGAGGCCGAGGCCGCCGTCCCGGAGGAGCTGTGCGAACTGACCTCGCTGTGCGGGCCGGAGAGCTATGTCCGCGAGCGTGTCGAGGCCTTTCGCGCCGCCGGGGTCGACATGCTGAACGTCACGCCGGTCGGTCCGGATCCGGCCCGGCGGGTCGAAACCGTCAAGAGCTGGCTGTGAGTGTGAAGAGGACGTGCACCCCATGAAGCGGCAGGTCTATACCGCAGAGCACGAGGCGTTCCGCGAGACCGTGCGCGCCTTCCTCGCCAAGGAGGTGCTGCCCCACTACGAGCGGTGGGAGAGGGACGGCATCGTCTCCCGCGACGCCTGGCGGGCGGCCGGAAAGCAGGGGCTGCTCGGGCTTGCCGTACCCGAGGAGTACGGAGGCGGCGGCACCGCGGACTTCCGCTACAGCGCCGTCCTCGTGGAGGAGTTCACGCGCGCCGGGGCGTCGGGACTCGCGCTCGGGCTGCACAACGACATCATCGGCCCGTACCTGACGGGCCTGGCCACCGAGGAGCAGAAGCGCCGCTGGCTGCCCGGCTTCTGCGACGGGTCGATCATCACCGCCATCGCCATGACCGAGCCCGGTGCCGGCTCCGACCTCCAGGGCATCAGGACCCGGGCCGAGGACAAGGGCGACCACTGGCTGCTCAACGGGTCCAAGACCTTCATCTCCAACGGGATACTGGCCGACCTGGTGATCGTGGTGGCGAAGACGACTCCCGAGGGCGGGGCGCACGGGCTCTCGCTGCTCGTCGTCGAGCGTGGAACGGAGGGCTTCGAACGCGGCCGCAACCTCGACAAGATCGGCCAGAAGGCCCAGGACACAGCCGAGTTGTTCTTCCATGACGTGCGGGTGCCCAAGGACAACCTGCTCGGCGACCTCAACGGCGCCTTCGGGCACCTGATGACGAACCTGGCGCAGGAGCGGCTGAACATCGCCGTCGCCGGGATCGCCGCGGCCGAGCACCTGCTCGAGATCACCACCGAGTACGTCAAGGAACGCGAGGCCTTCGGACGACCCCTCGCCAAGCTTCAGCACATACGGTTCGAGATAGCCGAGATGGCGACCGAATGCGCCGTCACTCGCGCCTTCCTCGATCGCTGTATCGCCGACCACTCGGACGGCGGACTCGACGCCGTGCACGCCTCCATGGCCAAGTGGTGGGCAACCGAACTGCAGAAGCGCGTCGCGGACCGCTGTCTCCAGCTGCACGGCGGCTACGGCTACATGACGGAGCACCGCG
>NZ_JAYWVC010000234.1:0-11529 GCF_036281785.1 Streptomyces chiangmaiensis
TCTGTCCGTGCAATTCGGATACTCCAGTTGCTAAAGCGGTGCGGCTTGCGCGCAGCTGATGGCGTTTGAAGCTGCTGAAAACGTCTGGCGCCAATGCATGTGGCAGGGCCAGTGGGTCACGGTGCCGACCCGGAAATTGATCAAAACAGCAAGTGACGTAAGTGAGGTCATCCCGCCTTGCGCGCTTAGGTTGATGCCGATGGGCAGGCCACCGTGCTGCATGTCAACTTCATTCCCGGGTGCACTCGGGATGCGATAGAAACCGGTCCCCTGCGGTACGGGGAGGTGGGGAGACTGTTATGCGCATCGCAGGATCTTGAGCGCCCACGGCATCTGTTCCACAGCAGCTCTGCGGCAGCGCAGAGAGCTGAGAGCCGTGCGACGCTTTGAATTGACAGCCGTTTTGACGATTCCTTTCGACGTAGGTGCAGGTAGTGGCGGTGGACCATCAATGATCCGGGGAGACGCCGGTTTGGCTAACCGGCGATCCCGCGCTATGTTGCTTCGCTTCGCAACACGCCCGCGCAATGTGCGTCCGCTCGTGTAGTCGACTGTTGCAGCGCTGGCCCCGCCACCGCTTCGGCCTTCCACTGCTCCGTCGGCAACGATACCGACGCCTACCTGGCATGCTCCTGCCGGTAGAAATGGACAGGCCGACCTGAAACAGGCGGTACACGCCACACGGAAACGTGCTGGCGAGGAAGAACTTTCCATATGCGGGATCATCCCGTCAACTGGTGTTTATGGCGGGGTAGGGTTGTCGAAGTGACGGCGAAGTCCACCCGGGAAAGGATCATGAAAGACTCCACCGAAGGTCAGGTGAACCCCAAGGGGCTCATGGACCGCCTAAACCGCTTGTTCGACACGGTGCACCCGCCCGGTCGCGGCCCCTTCAGTAACGCCGAAGTGGCCGAACTGATGGAGAAGCGGGGGCTGGGCAAGCTGTCGGCCCAGTACCTGTGGCTCCTGCGGACGGGGCAACGCGATAACCCGACGAAGCGTCATCTTGAAGCGCTCGCAGGGTTTTTCGGTGTGGAGCCCGCGTATTGGTTCGATGACGCTGTCGCCGAAAAGACCGTGCAGGAGCTTGAGTTGCTCGCGCTGCTTCGCGATGCGAAGATCAAGAACGTTCTTCTTCGTCTATCCGACGTATCCGCAGACGGCAAGGATGCCGTCTTGGGGATCGTCGAGAGCGTACGAAAATCCGAGGGGCTGCCGCCCTCAACTGGCGTGTAAAACGGGCTTAGTTCAGTAAGTGATCAAGGAAAACCAATGTGGTCTGCACGTAGGCTCCGCCAGCCTGACCTCCTGGCCGAGCTGAAGCTCCCGGACGTTATCAATATCCGCGATCTCAGCGACGAGGTCTCTCGCCGCATGGGACGGAAGGTGGTCCTAGAGGCCCGGGAGCAGGCACCCTCGGTGTGCGGGGCGTGCGCCGTCACGGAGAGTGCCGTCCACGTGTTCTACGACCCGCGGACCAGCCCCCTGCACCAGGACCACATCATCGCCCACGAGTTCAGCCACCTACTGCTCGGCCACCACGAGAGCCGACCGGTGTCCGCGCTGGCCCCCGCGTTCATCACCAGCGTGGACCCGGCCACCGTGCAGATGATGCTGGGCCGCACCAAGTACGACGAGGATGAGGAGCGGGACACCGAACTCCTCGCTTCGCTGCTCCAGCACCGGATCATCGACCGGTGGCTGCGCAGCGACGAGTCCTCCGGTGACGACGTCCAGGACCGGGTCACGCACACGCTTCTGCGCCGACGGGAGGCCCGGTCGTGAAGGACCTGCTCCATCCGATCAGCCTCGTCGTCGCCACGCTCGGCTTCCTCTGCCTCCTGCGGGACGTGCTGACTCGCCGCCGAGACCCCGCCTCCACCGGGCTGGCCGCAGTCTTCCTACTGTCAGGACTGTCGTTCCTGTTTTCCATCACGCCGATGTGGAACTACCTCGACCGCGTGCTCGGCACCGTCAACCTCTCCGTCCCCCTGGCCATGGGGTGCGTGGTCGCGCTGCTGGCCTGCCAGCAGGTGGTCCTGACCTACTGGGGCTCGCCGCCCGAGATTGCCCGCCGGCAGAGCCGCCGGTGGCTGTGGGCTGGCTTCGCGGTGATCGCTGGGCTGCTGGTGCTGTTCGCCCTGCTGACGCCCAGCGCGCCGCGACCGATCAACTTCACGCTGTACTACGCCCACGACAACTGGTACGCGGCGTACCTCACCCTGTATGTCGCGGCCTACACCCTCGGAGAGCTGTTCCTCGCCCGCGCCTGCTGGGGCTTGGCCCGTCGCAGCACCCGCGGCTCCGTCCGCGTCGGCCTGCGCATCGTCGCCCTCGGCGCGACCGTCACGCTCGGATACAGCGCCGTCCGCATCGGCGACGTCATCGCCGGCGCCTTCGACACCTCCCTCGCAAACTGGGAGGGCTTCGCCTGGACCTGCGGCGACGTCGGCGCCATGCTCACACTCCTCGGCTGGCTCGTACCCACCATCAGCGACCAGGCCCAGAGCATCCAGTACCGGATCAAGCAGTACCGCAGCTACTACGGCCTGCGCCCCCTGTGGCTCGCGTTCTACAGCGAAGCGCCTGAGATCGAGCTGCCGATCGACCGAGTCGACCCGGCTCAGAGGCGCCGCTTCCGCCGCATCTCAATCCGGCTCTACCGGCGAGCAGTCGAGATCCGGGACGGCCGGTTCGTGATCCGCCAGTACCTCGATGCCGCGGTCCGTGAGGCCAGCGAAGCCCATCACCGTGCCCAAGGGCTTCACGGCCAGGAGCTGTCCGCCGCCGTCACGGCCGACCAGATCCTCGCCGGAATCGCGGCCCGGGCCGACGGCGCCCGCCCGGCGCCCGACCAGCTCACCGAATTCGCCGACTCCGAACGCCAGACCAGTCGGCCCATGGAGGACATCGACGCTCTCCTCGACGTTGCTCGCCACCTGCCTCGCCAGCCCGCACGAGCCCCCCACCTTGAGCGAGTCTCCGCATGACGACCGACCTCCCCCACCAGCCCGCTCATGTCCAGCTCCAGGCCCTGGACCGCCGCGAGATCTCCAGCCGCGAGCTGCTCGACCTCCACCTTGCCCGGATCGACGCCAGCCAGGTCAACGCTGTTGTCACTCGCGACGACAGCGCGGCCCGAGCTGCCGCGCATGCCGCAGACGAACGCCGCGCCCGCAACGAAAGCAGCGGCACCCTCGACGGCCTTCCCCTCACCATCAAGGACAGCTTCGAGACGGCCGGCCTACGCACCACCAGCGGCGCCGAAGAGCTGGCAGATCACGTACCCGCACGCGACGCCGACGCGGTCGCCCGGCTCCGCCACCAAGGCGCCGTCATCATGGGCAAGACGAACACGCCGACGTACTGCCAAGATCTGCACACCGACAACAGCCTGTTCGGCCCCACGCTCAACCCGCACGACCCCAAGCGCACCGCCGGCGGCTCCTCCGGCGGCCCCGCCGCCGCCGTCGCCGCACACCTGACCCCCGCCGACCTCGGCAGCGACCTCGCCGGCTCCCTACGGCTCCCTGCTCACTACTGCGGCGTCTACGGCCTGCGCCCCACGTACGGACTTGTCCCGGCCCGCGGCCACGTCCCTCGCCCGCCGGGGTGGATCACCAGCAGCGACATGGTCACCCCCGGCCCCCTGGCCCGTCACCCCCGAGACCTCGACCTGCTCCTCGCCGCTCTGACGACACCGTCGCCCGACGAGAACAATCCCTGGAGCGTCAGGCTGCCCACGGCGCGGCGCACGGTCGGCCAGCTCCGCGTGGCGGTGTGGGCCGAGGACGCGAGCTGCCCCGTCGACCGCGACACGGCCGATGCTCTCGCCGCCGTTGAGCAGACACTGGCCTCCGCTGGCGCGAGCGTTCGCCGCACTGCGGGACCGGTCGGCTTTGCTGACTCTCTCCGCCTCTTCGAGCAGCTCCTCCACGCCACCGCGACAGCCGCCACCGACGACGATGCTGGCGCGCTCGAACTCGCGGCGGCCCGTGATCTGCACGCGGATGACGCGAGCCCACGGGCCGCCTTCCTCCGCCACCGAACGCAGACACACCGTGCCTGGCTCCGCGCCAACGAGGAGCGCCTGCGGCTTCGGGAGACGTGGCACAGGTTCTTCGCCGACGCCCGACATGACGTCCTCATCACGCCCGCCGCTCCCACCGCGGCGATCCCGGCCGGCACCCGTTCTCTCACGGTCGACGGCGTCGAGCGGAGCTTCTTCGACCAGACTGGCTGGGCCAACCTCACCAGCCACGTTGGCCTGCCCAGCCTCGTCGTGCCCGTCGGTCAAAACGCGGACGGCCTCCCGATCGGCGTGCAGCTCGTGGGACCGGCACACGCAGACCGGACCCTGCTCGCGTTGGCCGAAGACCTGATGTCGCCTCTCGGAGAGGCGGCCGGATAACTCAGCTTCCGATGCCTTCGGCCAGGGGGACAAGTGCGGTTCGGTCCGTGTTCGGGATCCAGCGGCGATCCCGCGGGCCGTTGAACAGGTCCGACCTGACGAGGGACATCCACCAGAGTCCGGCACCCCTGTACGTCCTCGGCGGCGGCAGCAACACCATCGCCGCCGACACCGGATTCCGCGGAACGGTCCTTCGCATCGCCACCCACGGCATCCACGCGCACATCCTCGACAACGAGCGCGTGGAACTCATCGTCCAAGCAGGGCACCCGCTGGGTGACCTCATCGCCTTCACCGTCGCCGAGGGGCTGTCCGGGATCGAATACCTCGGTGGCATCCCCGGAACCGCGGGAGCCGCTCCCGTCCAGAACACCGGCGCCTACGGCCAGCAGATATCCGACACCCTCACCCGCCTCACCGCCTACGACTGGCACCTCGGCCACTCCGTCGAACTACGCCCCGCCGACTGCGGCTTCGGCTATCGCACCAGCATCTTCAAGGACCGCCCCAGCCGATGGACGATCCTCACCATCACCGTGGCTCTCGGCCGCAGCAACTCCGCCGCCCCCGTTTCATACCCGCACCTCGCCAACATCCTGGGCGTCCCTCTGGGCGCCCAGCCGCCGCTCACCGAAGCAGCCCACGGCGTACTCGCCGACCGCAACAACCGCGGTCTGACCCTGCCCGCGAGCGGGCCGGACGCCCGCCAAGTGGGCTCGGTCTTCCTGAATCCGACCATCACGGGCAACCAGGCCCGAGCCGTGCGGGCCGCCGGCGGCCCGGTCAACCGCTCTCAGGGCAGCGGGCTGCGAGCCAGCGCGGGCTGGCTCCTGGAAAGCGCCGGGTACCGACCCGGAGCCCAGGTCACCCCCGGCGTGTACTGCTCATCCCGCCGGACCCTGACGCTGACCGCGCGCCGCGGCGCCACCAGCACATCCTTCGACGCCGCCCTGCGGACGCTGGCGGCCCGCGTCTTCTCGGCAACAACCATCCGGCTCACGCCCGAACCCCGTCGGCCTTCCAGCCACTCGGCGCCGCCCTCAGCCAAAGCCGGCAGGGCCAAGGGGACGGCCCGATCGTGCTGCCCGCGCCGCTCGATGCCCTGATGGAAGAGCTGATCGCAAGCCGGCGCGGCCACACACTCGTGGATGAGCCAGGGACCTGGCTCTTCCCCGGGCGGGTTCCCGGGAAGCCGCTCAGCAGCGACCAACTGGTCCTCCGGCTGCGGGCATTGGGCGTCAATCCGCGCGAGGACCGAGCCACCGCCCTGTTCACGCTGGCCGCTCAGGTTCCGGCGGCGATCCTGGCGCGCATGCTGGGCATCCACCGTGCGGTAGCCGTGCAGTGGCAGCGGGCCAGTGGCGGGGACTGGGCGGCATACGCGGCCGACGTCGCCGCCCGGCCGGTTCGCTCACGCTCGGCGGACTGAGCGGCGATCTCAGATGCCCGCACCGAGCGGTATGGTCGCGACCTGGTCCCAGATGATCGTCTTGGCCTGTGCGTCCGCGGTGACGTCCACGAGGTGAACGGCGTCGACGCGCATCGGGGCGTGTCCGGGACGTACTCCGGTGCGGAGCATCCTCTGGACCTGGTCGGAGTCGCATTCCTCGGCCGGCGGATCCGAGCGTGAGTTGCGGGACCTTGGTGGGGTAGCCCGTCGCGTGGGGCCCGCGCGCCGTCTGGATCGCGGCGCGGACGGTGGTGTGGAGGTCGTTGAGGGGCTCGTTGAGGGGCTCGTCGGGATGGACGTCGGCGATCACTCCGGTGCAAGTCGCGGCACACGCTGTGTCCCCCGCAGGTCGTGTCGCCTTCACCGCAATGCGAGCCCCGTCCGAGGAGGTGTCAATTTGTCTGGCGCCACAGTCACTTGGGTGGCTTCAGCCGCTGGCACTGGGCGGAACCGGCAGGGCCACGGACTCCCATATGATGATCTCCCTATCCGCGCTTGCGGTGATAGCCGAAGACGAACTGGATGGCGCCTTCGGGAAGTTGCAGGCCGACAGCGTGAGGCTCGAGCATCTCGATTGACGGGTGTCAGGTAAAGTGCTGGAGCCACGTGTCGTTGCTCTTCGGGGGTGAGTATGGATCCGGTGTCTCTGGCGATCTTGGGAGCATCACTGCCTTCTGCGTTGACCTTCCTGTTTGATCGGGCCAACAAGGTGCTCGATGAACGTGCGACTCGGCGCAGGTCGGCCGATGGAGACGAAGCGATCCAGCCGACGCCCGACGTCGTGCAGGCTCCGGGACTGTTGCAGGGCGAACTGGCGCCCCTCACTGCCGACCCGGGAGCGGTAGAAGAGCGGCAGGCGGAGCTGGCAGGGATTGTCGGCCTGCTCTCACCTTACGCACGGAATCCCGATTTGATCGACGAGAACGACCCAGAGCTACCGACCCTCGTAGGAAGACTGCGTGGGCTGCTCGAAGAAGTGTACGGGCAGCGCATTACGTTCGTGGGTGAGGACCGGGAACCAAGCGGTGGTGCAGTGCGTGTAAATCAGGTGATTGACGAGCACTCCGGGAACTTGACTGGCATTGGAAGGATCAGCAAGGAAACTTCCAAGGCCGTCGAAGTGGATCAGCGCATCGGACGCACTCAGTCTGGTTCCGAAGTGACCGGCGTATCCGAAATTAGCTAGGTTCTATCTCCATCGCTGATCAAGAACAGCTCCCAAGCTGGAGATTCGCGCCCATGCTGATTCCCTTTGAGGAAGGTACGCGCGAAGGTTAGCTTCTGGATCAGGTTTGGGGGACTGGGACCGCGTGAAAGGATCGCCTTTTGCAACAGTGGAGCGGGCTTCCAGCGCAAATCCATGAAGAAGCCGCTGACTTCACTGGCCGAGTTTGGGCGCTGGAAAGAATCCGATCTTGGTTGACAAATCCCCACGCACCTCGAGTGCTACTCGTAACCGGAGAGCGAGGGGCCGGAAAAACCCAGTTGGCGAGTCGCTTGGTCCAGCTATCCACTGGATCGGTCGCCACACCTGTTACGTTCGCACCGGGCTTTCTGGGGGCAGCACACTTCTGCCTGGCCAATGAAGTTGACAGCCTTGAACCTGATCGGGTGTACGAGAAGCTGGCCGATCAACTTGGGGCGCAGATTGAAGGCTTCACAGAACAGCGGTTGGCACAACACGCGGGCAACACCCAAGTACACGTTCACGTTTCCCAAAATGTTGGTGTAGCAGCACCAAATATCTCGGTCACAGGCGTGGGTAAGATCAATTTAGCTGGCACTCAAGATGCGCGCAGAACCTTCGATGATTCCATCAGGCGTCCGCTCCGTGCTTTAGCTCAAGAGACGAAATCCCCGCACCCTGTCGTTGTTCTTATCGACGCCTTGGATGCTGCGCTAGATGAGAGAGTTGGGCGAAATCTAGCGCAGGTGCTAGCCGGCGAACTGCTCAACGAAGTTCCGGGATTGAGACTCTTGCTGACCGCTCGCCCGTACCGGCAAATTACGGAGGCTTTTCCTGGGGCAGTCACCTTCGACTTGGTTCGGGGTGCAGACGAGAATATGAGCGACGTTCGCACGTACGCGGCAGGTCGCCTTGGGAAAATTTCGGTTCTCGGCGTGCCTGAACTGGCCAAGCGGATCTCGGAAGTTGGGCGGGGTAACTTTCTGTACGCCCGTCGCATCATTGATCAGATTGAGTCCTGCGACCCTCTGCCTCAAAATCTGGCCGACTTCCCGTTGCCGGACGAACTGGAGGATTTGGAGCGAGTTCCGCTACGTTGGGACCAGTTGCCGTTGCCCGAGGAACTCCCTCGATCGGTCCAGTGCTTGCTGAATGCTCAGCTCGCTGCGGCGAAGCAAGCCCCCTACGCTATTGGCGGATCTCGCGAACTGGACCTATCTCGTGTTTATATCCGCCAACAGTTGGGGATCGTGGATCAATTTGACGATGCAGACGAAGAAGAAGAGGATGAAGCAGGAGACCAACTGTCCCCGCCTGAAGGGCAAGAGCTGGGTCATACGCTGGTAACCGATCTCGCAGAAGCTCTGACTGAGTCCGAACACCTGATCATTGCCGGCGGTCCGGGTCAGGGTAAGTCAACTCTGACTCTGCAATTGGTCGATAATCTTGCTCGCCCCTGGCTTAGAGTAGGGGCTTCCCCATTCGGTAAAGATGTAACCGGAATCGCCTCAGAACCACTGCTACCTTTGCGTGTTGCTGCTCGGTCATTGGTGACGCAAGGAAATATTCCTTGGCCAGCGGCATTCACTGAGGCAGCTAAGCGCGAACTTGGGCTGCTTCTGCAGGAAGATATCGCCTCCGAGGTGTTCACTGAGTCAACGCATAGCTTTCGCTGGCTGATCATTATCGACGCCTTGGATGAAATTGCCTCACCTGGTGATCGCCAGAGGCTACTCGGAGCGATCAATCATTGGCTGAATGACCGAAGCTTTCCACATCGGCTACTAATCACCACTCGTCCTCTGCCTCGTTCTGACCAACGCCAGTTGTATTGTCCGAATTTGGCAAGCTTCACCTTGGAACCGTTCGATGCGGAAGCTCTCCAGGATTTTGCTAATGCATGGTTCACCCGCTCTCGGCATGCAGGTGGGAGTGCGCTAGCTCAGCGCTTCCTCGCGGAGGTCCGCCGAGCTCGACTGAACGAGATTGTTAGCGTCCCATTGTTGGCAACAGTAGCTGCTGTCGTTTTCGAGGACGATCCGGACCGCCCGCTGCCGACTCGTCGTTACGAGTTGTACGAACAATACCTGGCATATCTGTTTTCGGGGCGTTCGGAGAGTTTCACCGAGCAATGGGCCATAGTTGAGCAATACGTGTCTGCAGTGCCAGGTGGGCGAAAGCTTGCAGAATGGCTGCGCGAGCAGCGTTACGAATTGGTTGCTCATCTGTCAGTAATCACATGCGAAGGACACCAACTCCTGCTTGACTCCGCCTGTAATTGGGTAACGGATCACGCCCGGCAGGATGCAGTCCTTCCGCGAATCACTCCACCGAATTGGAGGACGATTGTCGCGGTGGCGGCAACCAGCACTGGACTGCTCGCTCACCAGGGAGGCGATCTGCTCTTTTTGCATCAATCCTTTGCTGAACACCTCGCAGCCAACACGCACGCCGCCGGCCTGTCAGCGACTTGTGAGCCTGACAACGAGGATTGGTGTTACTGGATTGAGGGCGCCCTGGAGGGTGAACTCGCACGCTCGGTACTGATCTGTCACAGTCGCATCTTTCCGAGTGACGGACTGATGGACTGGCTGCTGAATAATGACTTCCTGTTCTATAGGGTCTTGGCTGGCGAACTAATTTCTGGCGGTGCGGATTTCACTGACTCGTCACTCCGCTCCTTCATGGAATCTTTCCGCGCGTGGGCTCTCTGGGTATCACCGGGATCAGGTGTCGCAGAGTCGGTGTTCAATAGATCGCTGGAACACACGTCGAATCTGTTCTCCCTCGAGGGCGTCGAAGACGTCATCGTCGAAATAGTTACGGACGTAGTTGTGCCGGTGCACCGTAGAATCGCGGCCGCCCGCATACTACTCAGAAACGAAGCTCAGAGGATCGCCGAGACTGTTCCTGCGCTGCGTCAAGTGCTAGCCGACTCTAGAGTCGACACAAGGCAACGCGTTCACGCGGCTGAAGTTTTAGCGCTCGCGAATCCAAATTATGGCACTGAGGTCGTGCTTGCATTGCACACGATGCTGAGTGATCCTGATCTCGAACTGGGGATTAAGAGGCTCCTGGCACAGGCACTCGTACGGATCGATCCCGGCCTGGTGCCTGAGGCTGCCAGAATCCTCTGTGAGATTTTGTCTATCCAGGTTTCCCGCGATCAAATGAGTTTGAACTCTGAGCGGCGTTTGGCCGCATTCGATTTGGTCGACTTGGGTCCGCGATATGTAGAGGAGGCTGTTAAGGAGCTCCGACGCCAGTGGAATAGCAAGCTAATCGGTGTTACCTGGTTTGCGCGACAAATGTCATGGTTCGGCTCGCCTTATGTGGAGGAAGCGGCGAGCGCCTGTATAGAGCGCCTTGGCCGTGCAAAACATATGAACATTCGCGGTCTTACTGCTTGTGTTCTGGCGACCCTTGGAGCACATTATGTCGATGAGGCAGCTCCGGTCCTTCGTCAGGTTTTGTCCTCCGGTGATGTTAGCCTGACAACCTTGCCTAAGGCGGCGTATACGCTTGCGAGAATTCGAGCAGCAGATGATGCTGACCGGATTTTCGCGGTACTGAACGAAATTCCCGCATTGGATAACGACTCGTTGCAATTTGACTATATGTTGCGTACCCTAGTCGAGTTGTCCTCTGATCACCGGCAAAGAGTTCTTGAATTTTTGCGCCGACTCCTGTCCAACGATGACATCGAGGGCGATGTACGCTGGCCAGTGGTACAGGCGATTGTTTCGGCGGGCTGCATTGACGAGATAGCACCCATTCTGTGTGATGTACTCGAAGACAGGAATAGCAAGGTATCGAGACGGAGATGGGCTGCCACGGTACTTTCTGAGATGGGGACAGGTTATACCGCCGAAGTCGTCGAACGACTATGCCAAGAATTGATTAGGCTTCCTGCCAAGCCTTCTGACCTCGGGATGGCTGCAGGAGTGCTGATTGAACTTGGGCCGAGAAATGCTTCTCGTGGGGCGGAAATTCTACTGAAGGTCGGTTCCGATCCGACCGCTAGTGCAACCAACCGTCTACATGCGATGCAAACATTGGTGCTCTTCGGGCCTCACTACGCAACCCGTGCAGCCGAGGTGGTAAACCAGCTTTTTTCGGATCCAACGGCCCCTCTGACGGATCGTCGACGAGCTGCAAACGCATTGGTACGTTATGGGCAGAGGTACGCTGCAGAGGTGGCGGCGAAGCTCTGCGAAGTGCTGGAGGCAGCCACACCAAATTCGGCTGAACAGGACTGGGCTGCAGGCACGCTGATGACCCTGGATCCAAGAGTCGTTGGTGCTCCTACTCTTTCTCGGCTCCTAGGCGGCTGGCCGAACAGATTCCATGTTGTGCGGCGCTGGGCGGCGGCGTCATTGATTTCATTGGGCACCGAGCACGCCGAGAAAGTGGGTGAGGCGCTTCAAAGTATGCTGTCTGATATTGGCGCAGCTGAGGATGATGCGGCGCTCATATCCATGC
>NZ_JAYWVC010000235.1:0-11507 GCF_036281785.1 Streptomyces chiangmaiensis
ATGGCGATGGCGATTCGTGTTCGCGGACAGCGCGAAGCGGGTCGCCATCGTTGTTTCTGCGCGGCTGCCTCGAGCGTGTGGGGGCTTCGCCACCCACACCCCCGCTCCGGCTCACCCACCGTGGACGCCCGGTCCCACACCCCCACCACCCCGGCAAGCGCCAGGTCCGCCCCCTCCGCACAGGTCACAGCCGCGAGCGGACCCCGCCGCAATCGCGGGCCGCTCGCGGCTCGCCTCTGTCGGGGCGATCGGCGGTGGTCGTGGGGCGCGGGACTCACTTCCTCGTGATCTTCACCGTCCACGCTCCGGTGGCCGTGCGGTCCTCCACCTCCACCCCCACCTTCACCGCGCCGGCCGCCACGGTGAAGCTCTCGCCGACCGACACCGGGGCGTCCGCGAGAGCCGGATAGACCGAGTTGCCCTGGCAGGCCTCGGACCGCGGATGGGCGTCCAGGACCTCGATCGGACCGCTGCCCGACTCCGTCTCACTGTGAACGCGATAGACGAGGACGCCCGGGAGGCAGACCGTGGTGTCGTTGCCCAGTGCGCCGCGCGCCTCGATGGCGAGCACGCTGTCGGTTCCCGTCCGCACCACCGCCAGTTTGGTGCCGTTTCCCGAGCCGAACGCCTCCACCCCGCGTCCGGGGTACCGCTCTCCGGGGCTGCCCGCCGCGCCCGTCGTCCCGGAATCCCACTCCG
Organism: Streptomyces chiangmaiensis; assembly: GCF_036281785.1. Taxonomy (NCBI): domain Bacteria; kingdom Bacillati; phylum Actinomycetota; class Actinomycetes; order Kitasatosporales; family Streptomycetaceae; genus Streptomyces; species Streptomyces chiangmaiensis. The sequence goes on from NZ_JAYWVC010000235.1 coordinate 700, forward strand.
TACCCGCATGCACCGGCACCTGCGGCACTCCGGTCGGGCCGGCCCCGAGCGGCTCCAGCGTCAGCCGGGTGACCGCGCCCCGCACACACACCACCTGCCGCGGATCCAGCCACCCCAGTTTCCACTTGTGCCAGGCGAACAGATCCGGTGCCAGCCCGAACTGGCTGCCCATGAGGTCCCAGTCGCCGACGTAGGTGTCCCAGTCGCCCTTGCCGTCGGTGGGACGGTGATAGAGGTCGGGCAGGTCGAAGACATGACCCGTCTCATGGGCGAGGACCAGCCGGTCCGGCGGGTGCTTCTCGAAGATCGTGACCATCCGGCGGATGTCCGTGCCGTCGGCGCGCAGCGGGGTGTCGAGGTTGACCACCTTCGTGGCGTCCGAGTCGACTCCGGGCGCGTCCGGGTCGGCCACGAGGTACACGATGTCGTACTGCGAGAAATCGACCTCCTTGTCCGCCACGGCGAGCGCGTCGTGCAGATACGCGGCCCGGTGCTCGGGGTCCCAGTCGCGCCCGATGGCGTACCGGGCGGCGGGGCGGGGCATGCCGATCCAGTGGCCCACAGGATGCGGGCGTACCGAGAACCGGCCGTAGGAGGCGCGTTCGAAAAAGCGGTTGGTTTCCGGGAAGTAGTCGCTGGTCAGCTCGTTGGGCGTGGTCACCGGAGTCGAGTCCGGGAACGACAGGAAGACCAGGACCGCGTCCAGTGGGCGAGTGGGGTGTGCGTAGTCGGCGTTCCAGGTGTCCACACCCTCCGAGTGATGGGCCATGCTGCGCGGGAGTTCACAGGGCGCCGTCGGCAGTCCGACGAGTGAGGGTCCCGTGATGAGCGAGGTCGCCACCAGCGCGGCCATCGACGTGGCCATGGCCGCGGTCCTGCGCAGCATGGACGTCCTGCCCCGTACGAGTGCCTTGGGGACGTACCTGGTTGGCCCCTCGAGGGGGAGCGGACGCGGCACGTCGACCTCCGGGTGCGGTTCAGGGATTCCGCACCCAGCCTTGTCTTACTTGTATGACTACGCCCTGTTTGCCTGCCCCAGAAGGGTGAGACCCCCTCAGTCGGGGGAAAGGGCAGAGGGAAACCGCGCCGACCAGGGGAGGGGCGGTGCGACGCGGGAGCGCACGACGGCGCACGAACACCGAGGGGGCGGTCGACATGGGCCGACATCCCGGATACTCACGCAACGTCACAACCGAGGGCAGTCTGATAGACCGGCGCCCAGTGCGGGCAGAAACGATCTGTCAGAGCGTGTGCCCGTTCCAGGACACTGGACATCGGCTGGAAGGCCTCTGGGCCAGCCTCTATGATCGGCACACTTTCCGGCACGAACACGACGTGTACGGTCGCTCACCACGCGGCCGTCGACCCCGACGAGACACACGAGATCCGTACGAAGAACGAGTGCACTGCGGGAGCGAGCGGTGAGCGGAACGTCCGAAGGGCCGGCGCCCGCGGCAGACCTCGTCAGCCCGGCCGTCACAGGGAGTAGCGAGGGTACGTCGAGCGGTGCGGCCGAGCCGTCGTCCCTCCCCGGGGCGCATCCGATCCCGCCGGCCACCGACCCTCCGCGCCCCGCCGCCCAACCTCACTCGCTCGGAGCCGCGTTCACCGCTGCTCCGCTCGCCATGGCGGTCGTCGACCGGGAGGGTCTGGTCGTCACCGCCAACGAGACGATGGGATCGCTGATCGCCACCGGCACGGACGCTCTGACCGGGAAGGTCGCCGCCGATCTGGTGGACCTGTCCTCGGACGCCCGCACCTGGCACGCCTACCGTGAGGTGCTGCGCGGCCACCAGGCCCGCCTGCGCTGTACACGCCGCCTCAAGCATCCCGACGGTCACTCGCGCTGGGTGCAGGTGACCGTCACCCCACTGCCCGAGGCGGAGAAGGCCGTTTTGCTCTCGGTCTCCGACATCAGTGCCCGTCGCGAACTCCAGGCGCAGCTTCGGCACTTGCAGATGCACGACCCGGTGACCCGGCTGCCCAACCGCACGCTGTTCTTCGAACGCCTGTCTGCCGCACTGGAGGCGGAGTCGTACGAGGAGAGCGGCACCGGCCGGGTCGGGCTGTGCTACCTGGACCTCGACGGCTTCAAGGCCGTCAACGACACCCTCGGGCATCGCGTCGGGGACCGGCTGCTCGCGGCCGTCGCGGAACGCCTGACGACGTGCGCGGACGAAGTGGGCTATGCGCGGGCGGCCACTCCCCTGGTGGCCAGGCTGGGTGGCGACGAGTTCGCCCTGCTCGTCGAGGACTCGACGGGCACCGACCAACTCTCCGAGCTGGCCGAGTCGGTGCTCAAGGCACTTCAGGCACCGTTCGACCTGTCCGGGCAGCGCCTGTCCGTCTCGGCGTCCATCGGCGTGGTGGAGCGCCACGCGGCCGGGACGACGGCGACGGGTCTGATGCAGGCGGCCGATACGACGCTGTACTGGGCGAAGGCCGACGGCAAGGGGCGCTGGACCCTCTTCGACCCCGAGCGCAACGCCCACCGCATGACCCGCCAGGCCCTGTCCTCCGGTCTGCGCCCGGCCATCGAGCGGGGTGAGTTCGCGCTGGAGTACCAACCGCTCGTCGGTATGGAGGACGGGCGGGTGCGCGGGGTCGAGGCGCTGGTGCGCTGGCATCACCCGCGGTTCGGCACACTGACACCGAATCAGTTCATCGGACTGGCGGAAGAAGACGGCTCGATCGTGCAGCTCGGGCGCTGGGCGCTCAAGGCCGCCTGCCGTCAGGCGCGCCGCTGGCAGCTGGAGCGCCCGGACGAGCCGCCGATCTTTGTCAGCGTGAACGTGGCGGTGCGTCAGGTCTGGGACTCCGACCTGGTGGCCGATGTGGCGGGAACCCTCGCGGAAACGGGACTCGCCCCCCATCTGCTGCAGTTGGAGCTCACCGAGTCCGCGGTCATGGGCTCGGCGGGCCGGCCGCTGCAGGCCCTTCAGGCGCTCAGCGACATGGGGGTGCACATCGCCATCGACGACTTCGGGACGGGCTACTCCAACCTCGCCTACCTCAGCCGGCTGCCGGTGTCGGTGCTGAAGCTGGACGGCTCGTTCGTCCGCGGCTTCCAGTACGAGGGTACGGGCGTGCATCCCAACCCCGCGGACGAGGTCATCGTGGAGGCCATGATCCAGCTCGCGCACCGGCTGGGTCTGACCGTCACCGCCGAGTGCGTGGAGACCTCCGCGCAGGCCAGCCGGCTGCGGCGGATCGGCTGCGACACCGGCCAGGGATGGCTGTACTCCCGGCCGGTGCCACCGGACCGGATCTCCGAGCTGGTGGTGTCGGAGGCCTGCCGCCCTTCATGACCGGAAAGGTGCAGTCCCGCGGGCTTCCGGCTCGTCCGGTGTGACGGTGTCCCTGCACGCTCAGGCGGTCGGCAGTCCGTAGGCGTCCGCGATCAGCTCGTAGGAACGCACGCGTACGTCGCCGCCGTGGGCGTTGGACGTGAGCATCAACTCGTCGGCGCCGGTCCGCTTCTGGAGGTCGTCCAGGCCCGAACGGACCTCGTCCGCCGTGCCGTGGATGACGTTCGCCGTCCAGGACTCGAAGAACTCCTGCTCCAGCGGGCCGAACTCGTACGCCTCCGCCTCCTCCGGGGTGGGGACGAGGCCCGGGCGGCCCATGCGCAGCCGGAGCATGTTCAGGGCGGCGGCCCTCACCTGGCTGCGGGCCTCCCTCTCGTCGTCGGTGGCCAGGGCGGCGACGCCGATCAGGGCGTACGGGGCCTCGAGCACCGCGGACGGCCGGAAGGACTCGCGGTACAGGTCGAGCGCCGGGATGGTGTTCTGCGCCGAGAAGTGGTGCGCGAAAGCGAAGGGCAGGCCGAGCATGCCGGCCAGGCGGGCGCTGAAACCGGAGGATCCGAGCAGCCAGAGCGGCGGCCGGTGCGGGGACTGCACGCCACCCGGGGAGGTGGCCTGGACGGGGCCCGGGACCGCGTGGATGCGGGCATACGGATGACCGTCCGGGAAGTCGTCGTCGAGGAAACGGGTCAACTCGACGAGTTGCTGGGGGAAGTCGTCCGCGCCCTCGTTCAGCCGGTCGGTACGGCGCAGCGCGGCGGCCGTGGCGCCGTCGGTGCCCGGGGCACGGCCGAGGCCCAGGTCGATGCGGCCGGGGGCCAGGGCCTCCAGCGTGCCGAACTGCTCCGCAATGACGAGCGGGGCGTGGTTGGGCAGCATCACCCCGCCCGAGCCGAGCCGGATGCGGTCCGTGTGGGCGGCGAGGTGGGCGAGGATGACGGCGGGCGAGGAGGACGCCACACCTGGCATCGAGTGGTGCTCGGCGACCCAGTAGCGGTGGTAGCCGCGGGACTCCGCGAGACGGGACAAGGCGACGCTGGTGCGGAGGGCGTCGGTGGCGGTGCGGCCCGCACCGACCGTGACCAGGTCAAGTACGGACAGGGGAACGGGCGCGGTGCCCTGTGCCGTGGCTCGGATCTCGTCCACCCAACTGCCTCCTGCGTGTGTGTCGCGACTCCGACGCACAACGGGAGGCAGTCCCCGGTTATTCCCCGTTGCGTCGCCCGGCCGGGGGTCACACCTGGACGATCGGCTCCCTGGTGAACAGGGTGCCGAGGTTGGGGGCGTTCACGCGGCGGTCCACCAGGCGCAGGGCCTCCCAGACCGTGACCTGGTTCGCCGTGAGGACCGGCTTCGCCAGTTCCTTCTCCAGGGCCGTCAGATGCGCGACCGTGTGCAGCGCCGTGTCGGGAAGCAGGACCGCGTCGGCGTCGGCGTGGTCGCCCTCGTGGGCGAGTGCACTCACCTCTTTCGCACCCCAGGCCGCCACCTCCCCCGCCGTCGCCGCCCCGGCCGCGTGCACCGACACCACTTCTACGTCCGCCGCCCGAAGGAACGCGGCGAACAGGTCCGTGACGTCACCGGGGTAGGGCGCCGCGACGGCCACCCGCCGCGCCCCGATCTCCCGTGCCGCGTGCACGAAGGCGAACGAGGTGGCTGAGGCCGGCATACCGGCCGTGCGCGCGAGGGTGCGCACCTGCTCATGGGCGCCCTCCCAGCCGAGCACGAAACTCCCGCTGGTGGACGCCCACACCACCGCCTCGGCGCCGGCGAGCCTCAACTCCTGGACGCCCGTCGCCAGGCGCTGCGGTGAGCCGATCCGCGACAGCGTGTCCACCCGGTAAGCGCCCTCCCGCGCGTCGGTCTGCACGAGAGCCACCCGGATGTCGCTGGCCAGAAGCTGCTCGATGCGTGGGTAGTCGTCCTCGGCGTAGTGGCCCGGGTAGAGGAATCCGAGTGCGGTCATGCCCAACCTTCCTGTTCTTCCGGCGGTGCGGGTCCCTGGTGTGCTGCCTGTCCCTCCCACTGCCTCCAGGGCGTGGGAGGCGTCCCCAGCAGAGCCTGATGGGGACGCGCCGCCCGGGTACCCAGGTGACGCTGAGCCGCCCGCCCCCGTCACCTGCTTGGCGGAGACGACGTCCATCCCGGCGCGCAGGAACGCCTTCCCAAAGCGCGGGCCGGGTAACGCCGGCGCGGCGACGTCCGAGGCGTCCCGAGCGATTGACGGCCGTCGCTTCGGGTGCGACCGTGGGCCATCCGCGCATGTCAGATGCCCGGCCGGCAGCCCCCCGGCCGCCGCCGAACGGAGACACGGTTCCCGTATGACCGCCCGCCCGCCCGGCCGCCCCACGCTGCTCGTCCTGGACGCCGAGCCGCTGCCCCGGCTCGGCCGGCTGACCGGTCGGGTGCGGATCGAGCACGCGGACGACTCGACGCTCGCCCGGCGACTGCCGTACGCCGACGTGCTGCTCGTCTGGGACTTCACGTCGCGCGCCGTGCGCGACGCCTGGCCCGGTGAGGGCCCGCGGCCACGCTGGGTGCACACCGCGAGCGCGGGCGTGGACCATCTTCTGTGTCCCGAACTCGCCGCGTCCGAGACGGTGGTGACAAACGCGCGAGGCATCTTCGAACAGCCCGTCGCCGAGTACGTGGCCGCGCTCGTCCTGGCGATGGCCAAGGACCTGCCACGGACGTGGGACCTGCAACGAGAGCGCCGGTGGTGGCACCGCGACACGGCACGGGTCGCGGGCACGCGCGCGTGTGTGGTCGGCTCCGGACCGATCGGGCGGACGATCGCCCGCACGCTCAAGGCGCTCGACGTCACGACCTCGATCGTGGGCCGCGTCCCGCGCACCGGCATCCACGGCCCCGCCGACCTCGACCGTCTCATGGCCCGCGCCGACTGGGTGATCGCGGCGGCGCCCCTGACCGAGCAGACGCGGGGCATGTTCGACGCACGCCGCTTCGGCGTCATGCAGCCCTCGGCCCGCTTCGTCAACGTCGGGCGCGGGGGGCTCGTGGTCGAGGAGGCGCTCGCCGAGGCACTGACGAAACGGTGGATCGCGGGCGCGGCGCTGGATGGCTTCCGGCAGGAGCCGCTCACCCCCGACAGCCCGTTGTGGCGCGTCCCGGGGCTGCTCGTGTCCCCGCACATGAGCGGCGACACGGTCGGCTGGCGCGACGCACTGGGAGCGCAGTTCGTCGCGTTGTACGAGCGCTGGGAGGCGAGGAAACCACTCGTGAATGTGGTCGACAAGTCACGCGGATACGTGCCGGGTCACTGAGCCCTCACCCTGTGCAGTCATGGCAGGTCAGCGCCGCGACGGAGCGGAGGCGTGACCTGCCCGCGGGGCGCACCGCGGGCACCGGGACGAAAATCGGCCTGAATACATCGCATGGTCCCGGGTAGCCGCGCGCCCATGGCTCCACCACAGACGAATGACGCAGGGAAACCCGGAACCACCAGACGGTCACTGCTCGCCGGTATCGCCGCGGTCGGCGCGCTGGGCGCCGCCGGCTGCAGCCGCGTGGCCGCAGCGTCGACGACGCACGGCGGTGATCTGCTCAGCCGGCTCAAGGCCCAGGGCGTCGTTCGCCTCGGCATCGCCGGAGAGATCCCCTTCGGTTACATCGACAAGAACGGAAACCTCACCGGCGAGGCCCCGGAGCTGGCCAAGGTCATCTTCAGGCGACTGGGCGTCGACCGGGTCCAGCCGGTGCCGACCGAGTTCGGCTCGCTCATCCCCGGACTGAACTCACAGCAGTTCGATGTCGTCTCGGCCGGGATGTACATCAACCCCGAACGCTGCCAGCAGGTCATCTTCGCCGACCCGGACTACCAGATGCTCGACTCCTTCATCGTGCGCAAGGGGAACCCGAAGGGCCTGCACACGTACCGGGACGTCGTCGAGAAGAGGGCGAAATTCGCCACCGGGACCGGATACGCGGAGATCCAGTACGCCGTCGAGGCCGGCTACAAGGAGAGCGAGATCCTGATCGTCCCGGACCAGGTCGCCGGGCTGAACGCCGTCGAGGCGGGGCGGGCCGATGTGTTCGCGGGTACCGCTCTGACCACCCGCGAGGTCGTCAAGAACTCCCGGAAGACCGAGGCCACCAAGCCCTTCGCCCCGCTCGTGAAGGGCAAGCCGCACATCGACGGCGGCGGCTTCGCGTTCCGGCCCACCGAGACGGGGCTGCGGAACGCCTTCAACGCCGAGCTGAAGAAGCTGAAGGCGAGCGGCGAGCTCTTCCGCATCCTGCGTCCGTTCGGCTTCACCAAGGCCGAGATGACCGACATGACCGCGAAGGAGCTGTGCCGCGGATGACCTCGGGACTGTGGGAACTCGTACTGAAGGGCATATGGACCACGGTCCAGCTGCTCGTGCTCAGCGCACTGCTCGCGACCGCCGTGTCCTTCACCGTCGGCATCGCACGCACCCACAGGCGGTGGATCGTGCGCTTCCTCGCCGGCTTCTACACCGAGGTGTTCCGCGGGACCTCGGCCCTGATCATGATCTTCTGGGTGTTCTTCGTGCTGCCGCTCGCCTTCGGCTGGCAGCTGGTGCCGATGTGGGCGGGCACGCTCGCACTGGGCCTGACGTACGGGGCCTACGGCGCCGAGATCGTGCGGGGCGCCCTCAACTCCGTCGACCCCGCACAACGCGAGGGCGGGATAGCGCTGAGCTTCACGCCATGGCAGCAGATGCGGAAGATCCTGCTGCCGCAAGCGGTGCCGGAGATGATCCCGCCGTTCTCCAACCTGCTGGTGGAGCTGCTCAAGGGCACCTCGCTGGTCTCCATCATGGGCATGGGTGACCTGGCCTTCAGCGGCAACCTGGTGCGGCTCGCGCTTCAGGAGAGCACGCAGATCTATACGTACATCCTGCTCATCTACTTCGTGATCGCCTTTCTCCTCACCCGGCTGATGCGCGGGCTCGAGAACCGGCTCAAGGCCGGGGTCGGCAAGGCGCCGCAGCCCGCCCTCTCCGTACGGCGGTCCAAGACGACGACGGTCGGAGGTGGTGTCGCGTGAAGTGGGACTGGGGTGCCGTCCGCGACTTCCTGCCGCACTTCTGGGACGGCCTGCTCGTCACCCTCCAGGCGCTGGCCATCGGCTCGCTGATCTCCTTCGCCCTCGGTCTCGTGTGGGCACTGCTGATGCGCACGCCGACGCGGTGGGTGCGCTGGCCGGTGGGGATCGTGACCGAGTTCATCCGCGACACACCGCTGCTGGTGCAGCTGTTCTTCCTCTTCTACGTGCTGCCCGAGTGGGGACTCGCCTTCTCCGCACTGACCACCGGTGTGGTCGCGATCGGCCTGCACTACTCCACGTACACGATGCAGGTCTACCGCGCCGGCATCGAGGCGGTGCCCGCCGGCCAGTGGGAGGCCGCGACCGCGCTGAGCCTGCCGATGCGGCACACCTGGACGGCGGTGATCCTGCCGCAGGCGATCCGCCGGGTCGTGCCGGCGCTCGGCAACTACGTGATCTCGATGCTCAAGGACACGCCGCTGCTGATGGCGATCACCGTCCTCGACATGCTCGGTGAGGCGCGGCTCTTCTCCCAGCAGAACTTCCAGTTCACCGAGCCGCTCACCGTCATCGGTGTGGCCTTCGTCCTCATCTCCTATCCCGCCTCCCTCCTCCTGCGAGCCCTGGAGCGACGCCTTGTCCGCTGACACCCCCCTCATGAAGGAACCCGACGCCCACGCCGACGTGCCGGCGGCCACCGGCGAACTGATCCGCCTGGACAAGGTCACCAAGCGCTTCGGCAACCACACGGTCCTCGACCGGCTCGACTTCACGGTCGACGCGGGCAAGCACGTCACGCTGATCGGCCCCTCGGGCTCCGGCAAGACCACGATCCTGCGGATGCTGATGACCCTGACGAAGCCCGACGAGGGCACGATCACGGTCGCCGGGCAGAGGCTCTTCCCGGCCGGCGAGAAGCAGGTCCGCGAGATCCGCAAGAGCATCGGGATGGTCTTCCAGCATTTCAACCTGTTCCCCAACATGAAGGTGCTGCGGAACATCACCGAGGCGCCGGTCACCGTCCTCGGCCTGTCGAAGGACGAGGCCGAGCAGCGGGCGCGCGAGCTGCTCGACCTGGTCGGGCTGAGCGACCACCTGGACAAGTACCCGACCCAGCTCTCGGGCGGGCAGCAGCAGCGCGTGGCCATCGCCCGAGCCTTGGCGATGCGCCCCCAGGTGCTGCTGCTCGACGAGGTGACGTCCGCTCTCGACCCGGAACTGGTCGCCGGGGTCCTCGACGTCCTCCGTGACATCGCTCACACCACGGACATCACCATGCTCTGCGTGACCCACGAGATGAACTTCGCCCGTGACATCTCCGACCGGGTCCTGATGTTCGATTCCGGCCGGGTCATCGAGGCGGGCACCCCGGAGAAGATCTTCAGCGAGCCCGAGCAGCCACGCACGCGGGAATTCCTCAGCGCAGTGCTGTGACCACGGAAAGCGACATCGGCGGGGCCGCCCGGCACGGGCGGTCGGTTCATGACTGTGGCATATGCCAGCGTGATGCGCTCCTGCTGAGGGGACCGAATCGCGCCACAAAGTTCGTCAACACCCGCTCCCCGTCGCGTCGTTGAGCCTTATCTTGGAGGCAGCCAAGCTGTCCCGAGTACGGCCCAAAAGCGCAGGGGGAGACCGTGGCGCTGACCCATGAGCCGACCGCCCCGTACCACTCGGCCCAGGACGCACTGCGCGTCCTGGAGACGGTGGCGCGGCGCCCCGCCGGTGTCACCGACACCGAGCTCGCCCGTCATACCGGCTTCGGCACCCACCGGCTGACCTCGCTCCTGCGGATGCTGCGGCGAGAGGGGTACGTCGAGCAGACCGCCGACGGCGCGTACATCACCGGCACCGCCCTCAGCCGCCTCGGCTCCGCGCACGACCGCGAGCAGGCACTGCGCGAGAAGCTTCAGCACACGCTTGACCGGCTGCGCAGGTCGGTGGGCGCCGCGATCTACATGAGCCGCTACATCGACGGCGAGGTGCACGTCACACAGTGCGCCGAGAGCCCGGCGACACCCGCGGTGCACGAGTGGGTGGACTTCCGTTCCTCGGCCCATGCCAGCGCGGTCGGCAAGAGCCTGCTGGGGCAGCTCGACCTCAACGGCCGCCGGGACCACCTCGCCCGGCACAAGATGGCCCGGCTCACCTCGCGCACGATCACCAGCGAGAAACTCCTGCTGTCCCGCCTCGACGCCCACCCGCCGACCGTCCCGGTCCTCGATCTGCAGGAGTACGCGGTGGGCACGGTCTGCGCGGCCGTCCCGATCACCGCGGGGTCGGCGGTCGGCTGTCTGGCGCTGTCCCTGCCGGTGGAGCACGCGCATCGGCTACGGCAGGCGGCGGACCGGCTGAACAGGGGTGCGGCCCCGGTCCTGCTGTCGCTCGCGATCTGAGGGTGGTCACGAGCACCCTGTGGACCAGGTAGTATTTCTTTTGTCGCCGGACGCGAGAGCGAAACGCGACAGTCT